>JAGQIT010000516.1 GCA_020431135.1 Myxococcales bacterium
CGATCGCCTTGACGTCCTTGTGCTTCAGCTCTGACCAGGCGCTGACATAGAAGGTCATCGGCCCGACGATCGCCGTGCCGTCGCGCTTGTCGAGGTCGGTGATCGCGGTCATCAGCTCGTCGTCGGAGTACTTGCCGACGCCGCTCTTCTCGTGCGGGGTGATGTTCGCCGACCACACCTGGCCCTCGCCCTGGAAGGGCAGGGCGGCGAAGGGGCGGCCGCCGGCGAACGCCTTGTCGGCGATCGGCTTGCCGTCGTCGTCGCGCGGCGTGTGGCAGTAGCCGCAGTGGGCGAGCTCGACGAGGTACTTGCCCTCGGCCTCCGGCTCGGGCAGCGGCGGGTCGCCCGAGGGCTCGGGGATCGCCGGCTTGGCGACCTTGAGATCGGTGTTGCCGGCGACGGCGTTGTCGATCGGCTCGATCGTCCGCAGGTAGGCGACGAGCGCCTTCATGTCGTCGTCCGAGGCGGCGGCGAAGTACTCGTAGGGCATCACCGGGAACATCTGCTCGCCGGTCGGGCGCACGCCCTTGCGGACGGCGTCGATGATCTGCTCGTCGGTCCAGCCGCCGATGCCGGTCTTCTTGTCCTGGGTGATGTTCGGCGAGCGCCAGGTGCCGACGCTGTCCGGGTACTCGAGGCCGCCGGCGTACTGCTTGTCGAGGTCGGGGCCCTTGTCGGTCAGCGGCGTGTGGCAGGCGCGGCAGTTCATCACTACCTCGGCGAGGTACTTGCCGCGGGCGAGGAGCTCGGGCGACGCGGGCTCGGCGTCATCCTTGGCGTCGGCCTCTTTGGCGTCGGCCTCCTTGGCGTCGGCCTCCTTGGCGTCGGCCTCCTTGGCGTCGGTTTTCGCGCCCTTCTTCGCGTCGCCGCCGCAGGCGACGAGGCTGAGTCCGAGGGCGAGGCAGGGGAGGAGCGTAGGGATTCGGTGCATGGGGGGTGGGGCCTCCTGTCGTGGTGGGCAAGCCGTGCCCACGGCCCCATCTTCGTTGACCTGACGTAACGAACAGGCCGCAATTTATTCACGGCGCCGCCGCACATGCGGGGCGCCGTGAGCGGGCGCACTGCCTGTTCGCGCGCGCCCTCAGGAGGCCGCGATCGCCTCGTCCTCGGGCGCGTCGCAGATCGGCCAGTGGAACCAGGCGACGTAGTGGTGGTCGCGGATCTCCGCGCCGACGTAGCCGCGGCTGAGGAGCGCGTCGATGTCGTCGACCCCGACCGCGTCCGCGACCAGCGCGGCGCAGTTGTTGAGGCCGATCCCGTGGCCGCCGCGGGTCAGGCCGCCGCGGTAGAGCTTGCTGAGATCGCCGCCGACCTGTTCGCTGAGCTGGACGTTGTGCTCGGGGTAGAGCGGGTTGCTGATCACCCAGCGGACGAGGCGCTCGTTGACCGGCAGGGCGGCGATCTCGACCCTGTCGTCGGCGGTGAAGCGGGCCGCGTTGTTGACGTGGTTGTAGAGGACGCGGTCGAGGGCGGCGGTCTCGAGGTCGTAGTGCGAGACGAAGCCGTCGTACTCGAGGGCCGTGGACACCTTGATCGCGCGCTCGCCGATGCGATAGGTGGTGTTCGCCCACTTGTCGATGAAGTCGAGCATCGTGTGGGTCTTCACGCCGGCGTCGATCGCCCGCAGGGTCGGGTCGAGGTCGGTGATCGCGTTCCGCATGATGCGCGCGTGGTCGCGGGCGCGGAGGATCACGGAGTGGAGCTCGGCGCTGCTGATCGCGTCGCCGCGGCCCTCGGCGGCGGCGTAGCCGATCAGCGCCAGGAGGGCGCCGCCGCGGATGTCGTGGAGGGCGGCCCGGACCTCGCGCGGCGGGGTCCCGAGCTTGTAGGTCGCGGCCCCGAGGTCGCGGAGCGTGAGGAGGAAGTTGCGGTCGCGGAGCTCGGTGAGGATGTGCTCGTGGAGCAGCGCCTCGTGGTGCTTGTCGCTGAGGTGGGCGGCGTCGCGGATGTGCAGCCACAGGCCGTAGGCCCGCTTGACGACGGCGTAGGTCTTGCGGATGAGCTCCTGGTCGGACTGGACGAAGCGGCTGAGGGCGACCGAGTGTCCGGTGCCGTCGAAGCGGCTCGTGCGGCGGACGTCGAGCTCCGCGGGGGCGAGGGCGATCAGTTCGTCGTGGGTCATCGTGGCGTGCGCTCCGCTGTGCGGATGGTGGAGTCACGCGGCCGCGGTCGAAAGGGGCGGTCTGGGGCGCTACGGGAGGGGATCCTCACGGTTCTCGCAGACCTCTGCGCTGTTCTGCGGCGTTCTCTTAGACATGTCTGATAAGACATGTTTTCGGGCGCGGGGACGCGCTCGCTTGACGCGGATGGGTCGTCGCAGTGTCGGCGGCGCTCGGGCCAGCTGGCGGCGCAACGTCGTTCCTCTCGGCGGGCGTCGCCGGCGACGGAGGAAGAGACGCGATCCGCACGGACGCGCCCCCGGAAAGCCGCGCCTCGGGCGAACGGCTCGGTGCGCGGCGTGAGGGCTCTAGCCTCGACGTGATCTATCCCGCGGCCGCAGGCGCCGGCGTCGGCTTCTCCGCGGCCGCCGGCTCCTCGGGCTTCTCCGGGAAGGGCTCGCCGTCGGTGCGCACGACCTCGTCGCCGCGGCGCTTGGCGAACTGGTAGTTGAGGCGCGCGACCGTGCGGATGCCGCCCTCCTGGGCGACCGAGGTGCTGATCTCCTCGCGCAGGAGATGGGGCTCGCCGATGTCCGCGAAGAAGAAGAGCGTGCCGCCGAAGGTGCCGCTGCGGGTGTTCTTGCCGTCGCTGGCCTCGAAGGTGCCGACCTCGCGGAGCTCGACCCGCTTGCCGCCGCCGTCCGGATCCTCGTCGATCTTGGCGACCTCCCAGGTCACCTTGCGACGGGCGAGGCGGCCGTCGGTGCGGAGCGTGCACGTCGCCTCCCAGGCCGCGCCGACGCCGACCGGGACCTCGGGGAAGCGGATGCAGTAGAAGCGCTCGACGTCAGCGAGCTCGCGGGCGTTCTCCGACTCGAGCGCGGGCGCCGGGCCTTCAACGGTCGTCGCGCCCGCGCGCGTGCCGTCGGCGCGCAGCGAATGGCGCGTGACCAGGGCCGCGACCGCCTGCTCGTCGCGCTTGAGGTACGCGCCGGCCGGCGGCTCGGCGTCGAAGTTGCGGTAGCGATGCTCGAGCGTGCAGCTGCGGGCCTCGCCCTCGCCGGTGCACGCAGACACGGTGAGCTGCTCCTCGCGGGCGAAGCCCGTGGGCTGCTGCACGAGCGGCAGGCGCAGCGCGCCGACCGTGGTCATGCGGTAGATCGAGCCCTCCTCGAGGCCGAGCAGCAACCGGGTCTTTGGGCCATCTGGATTCTCGACCAGCAGCACCTCATCGGCCGACACCTTCGGGGCCGCGGACGCCGGATCCTTGGCCGCAGGCGCTTGGCTCGAGTTCGCGCTCGCGGGCGCGGATTCGACCGGTTTGGGCTTCTCGTTCGCAGGCGTCGCGCGATTGGCGAGGCCCGACGGCGCGGGCTCTTGGGTGCACGATCCCCCCAAGCACATGATTGCGAGCGCCGTCGCGGCGGCCGTATGCCGGCGTCTTGCAGGGGAAACACGGTCTTGGTGGTGCACGGCGCGAGGATGACACGCCGCGGCGGACCAGGAAAGCGGCCGTGCGGTCGACACCTGTACAGGGGTGTGCGCAGCGTGACGCGGCGGGTATCCTGCGCGACATGCGATCGTCGTATCGTCGTACCCCCCTCCGTGTTCCTGGAGCCGTCGCGCTCGCTGTGGCTGGACTCCTCCCGCTGGGCTGTCAGCAGATCAAGGAGCTCGTCGGATTAGAGGAGAAGACCGAAGAGGTCGCCCCCACCGACACCGAGACCAAGGACGCGGCCGTGCCTGAGACCAAGGCGCCCGAGAAGCCGCCGGTGATCGCCCACGAAGAGCTGCCCGCGGTGCCTGAGACGGCGCAGCCCGTCGACGACCTGTTCCAGCTGATCCCGGACGGTGAGAGCGGCGCCTACGCGGTCGTTCGTCACCCCGAGGCGTTCATGGACTACTTCTCGGAGGGCATCAAGCTGTACGAGAAGCCCATCGCGCGGCTGGCGGCGGCCGCGACCGAGAACCCGATGACGGCCGGAGAGGCTGGCAAGGCGACCGGCGGGTTCGCGGAGGGCCGCGAGAAGTACGAGAAGTTCGCGGCCACCGTCGCGGAGACCGGCCTCGACCTCAGCCGCGGGCTCGTGGTCGCAAGCCCCAAGGGCAAGGACTCCGACGCGGTCATCATGTTCGTGGCCAAGGAGCCCGACGCGCTCAAGAACCTGCTCATCGCCATGGAGGCCGACGACGCCGAGAAGACGGTGTGCAAGGCGTACAGCGACGTCGGCTACATGGGCTGCGCCGACAGCCAGAAGGCGCTCGACGCGTTCAAGCCCGGCGGCGACGCGGCCAAGCACCGCGAGGCGGCCGAGGCCTCGCTGCCCGGCGTCAACCTCGACGAGGCCAACGTCATCGCCCACATCCAGGACGAGTCCGACGGCCCGATCTACCTCGCGATCTCGACCCCGCCTGGCACTCAGGTCATCCACGTCAGCCTGCCGAACAAAGACGCGGAGATGAAGCAGGCCAAGGAGATCTTCAAGACCGGCTCGCACGCGATGCTCCGCTACGCGCAGCCCGGCACCGGGTTCTTCTGGTTCAACGTCGACATGAACGCGGTCAAGGCCAGCGATCCGCAGTTCGCCAGCGCGCCGCCGCCGGTCGACAGCGTCGTCAACTCCATGACCGGCGAGATCTTCATCGGCGGCTCCTCCGATCCCGCGGGCCTCCAGGTCCAGGTCGGCCTCACCGACGCCGCGCCGATCGCCGGGGTCATCGAGCTCGCGCTCGCCGGCGGCAAGGAGCTCGTGCCCAAGTCGATCCCCGACATCCCCGGCAGCAAGATCGTCTTCGAGGGCAAGGAGATCGACGGCGGCAGCGGCAAGACCAAGGCGCTGCACCTGAACGTCTCGGGCATCCCCGAGGCCGACGCGATCGCCCACATGACCAAGATGGACCTCGACGCGTGGTTCTACGCCCACGGCGACGCGGCGACCCTGGCGATCGGCGTCAACGCCGACAACGTCGGCAAGCTGCACGGCATCGTCGGCGCCGGCGCGAGCGAGACCACGCTCGTCACCTTGCCCAAGAGCCTGCGCGACAGCCTCGCCAAGGACGAGGTCAACGCGATCATCCACGTCCCGGTCGACACCCTGCAGGGCCCGCAGCTGCGCAAGCTGATCGACGCCGGCATGAAGAAGTTCGAGATGGCCAAGCCCGAGCTGGCCCACAGCATCCTCGACCTGTTCGCGCCGTTCTCGAGCACGACGATGTGGATCACCGAGTCCGACGAGCACATGGTCGTTCACTTCGCGCTGCGCGGGATCGGCAACACCAGCTCCGACGAGGGCAAGGAGGCGCTCGCGGCCACGGTCGCGGTGCTCGGCGGCGCGGCGCGGGAGTCGACCTTCGCGGCGCTCGTCGAGAAGTACCCGGCCTCGCCGTACACCGCCGCCTACATGGCGCGCGGCGGCGTCAACAGCGATGGCATGCTCGCCGGCTCGGCGATCGGCCTGACCGCGGCCGCGGTGGCGGTGGCCGTGCCGCTCGCGTTCGGCATGCGCAACGAGGAGTTGATCACCGACCTCGGGATCACCATCGAGAAGAAGCCCGAGCCCAAGCCGGTCAAGAAGACCACGCCAAAGCCGAAGGCGACCGACGACAAGAAGGCGACCGACACCAAGGCCGCGGACGACAAGAAGGCGACCGACACCAAGACCGACAAGACCGAAGAGGACAAGAAGGCCGCCGACGCCAAGGCTGAGCCCAAGAAGGCCAAGCTGATCAAGCTCGGCGGCTAGCCGCCTCCGAGGAGCTCTCCACGACGCCGACGAGTCGGCCCGGAGTGAACCAAGACGCCGGATCGCGCGCGATCCGGCGTCTTCCTTTTTGGATCGCGCCAAACCCGCAAAACCTCACCTTAACAGTAGATTTCAGAGCGCGCCCGCTCCCTCCAGGTGTGTGAGGGAACGCAGAATCGATCGGGCTACGGCGTTCTCACCGTTGATCTCGCGCCGCCGAGGCTAGCCAAAAACATCACCATACGTTAACGTTGGGGTTGGAGTTGGCGCCCGCCATGCCGCGCGAAATCGTCGCCCACATGAAGATCGGCGAGCTGGCCCGAAGGACCGGCAAGACGACGCGCGCGCTCCACCTCTACGAAGAGCTGGGCATCCTGTCGCCGGCCGAGCGCACGTCCGGCGGCTTTCGCATGTACGGCCCCGACGAAGTCGCCCGGGTCTCGTGGATCAGCAAGCTGCAGGACATGGGCTTCTCGCTGCCGCAGATCCAAGGGCTCCTGGCCTCGGTCGAGGCCTCGAAGACCGCCCCCGCGGCGATGCAGGGCGTGCGCGAGCTGTTCCGCACCAAGCTCGACGAGACCCGCGCCCAGGTGATGCGGCTCCTGCAGCTCGAGCGCGACCTCGCCGAGAGCCTCG
>JAGQIT010000517.1 GCA_020431135.1 Myxococcales bacterium
AGCGGATCGTGCCGCCCATCCTGCGTGGCGAGCGCGTGGCGGCCCTCGCCATCACCGAGCCGGGCGCCGGGTCCGACGTGACCGGCATCCGCACCCGGGCGGTGCGCGACGGCGATTCGTACGTCCTGAACGGCGCGAAGACGTTCATCACGTCGGGCGTGCGGGCCGACATGGTCACCGTGCTCGCACGCACCGGCGACGACCCGCACGGCGGGCTCACGTTCTTCGCGGTCGACCTGGCCTCGCCGGGCTTCCACGTGTCGCGCGCGCTGAAGAAGCACGGCTGGTGGGCGAGCGACACCGCCGAGCTCGCCTTCGAGGACGTGCGCGTGCCGGTCGCGAACCGCATCGGCGACGAGGACGGCGGTTGGCCGATCGCACGCACCAGCCTCGGCCACGAACGTGCCGCCAACTCGCTGTCGGGCGCGACCATGTACCGCCGCGTCGTCGACGAGCTGATCGAGCTCGCCCGCGATCCGAGCGGCCTCGGCCCGGCGATGGCCCAGACCGCCGCCCGCCGCCGCCACACCTTCGCCTGTCACCAGGCGCTGCGCCTGCCGATGTTCTGCTGCGGTGACCCGGAGCCCTTGCCCCCGGAGCCGCCGCCCGCCGGCCTCGCCGCGCTCCAAGGGATCCCGGTGAGCGGCGGCGTCGTCGAGGGCCCGGCTCGCGTCGCCCGGACGCCCGCGGAGGCGAGCGCGATGCGCCCCGGCGAGATCCTCGTCGTGCCCTACACCGACGCCGGCTGGACCCCCTACTTCGGCGTCGCCGCCGGCCTGGCGACGGAGATCGGCGGCACGCTCTCGCACGGGGCGGTCGTCGCCCGCGAGCTCGGCCTCCCCGCGGTCGTCGATCTGCGGCGGGCGACCGAGCGCCTGCGCACCGGCCAGCGCGTGCGCCTCGACGCGGACGCCGGCGTTCTCCAGGCGCTCGAGCCCTAGCTAGCCCCGCGCGGTGTGTCGGCGCGAGGGCAGGGGAGCCAGGCCGAGCGCAGGGGAGTGTCGACCGAGGGTCTCCGCACAGCCGCCCCCGGGAGCACGACAGCCCGGCAGCGCGGGGTCTCGTCGGCGCAGAGGGTCGTCCTCCGCTGCGGGAGGGGGTTCGGACGGGGCGCAGCGCGGCTGCCCGCGCGTGAGCTGGCTCGCGTTTCGCCGGTTGTCGCCGGGATGCTACACATCCCGGCCATGGCCGCCGCTCAAGAAGCCGACCTGATGGGCAAGATCGTCTCCCTGTGCAAGCGCCGGGGCTTCGTCTTCCAGAGCTCTGAGATCTACGGCGGCCTGCGCTCCGCCTACGACTACGGGCCGATGGGCGCCGAGCTCAAGCGCAACCTGATGAGCGAGTGGTGGCGGGCGATGGTCCACAGCCGCGAGGACGTCGTCGGCCTCGACGCGTCGATCATCATGCACCCCGAGGTCTGGCGCTCGTCCGGGCACCTCGCCGGCTTCAGCGATCCGCTCGTCGACTGCAAGGTCTGCGGCGAGCGCTTCCGGGCCGACAAGGCGCCGCGCAAGGAGGCCGGCGAGGACGCGCCGATCACCCTCGCCGACAAGGGCCGGGCCAAGGCCGCCGCCGAGCGCATCGCCGCGCTCACCGGCGAGACCCTCGAGCGCCAGAAGGCGACCCTGCGCGGGGCCAAGGCCGGCGACCGCGGCTACGTCTGCCCGAACTGCGGCTCGCCCTTCATGAGCGAGGAGCGCCAGTTCAACCTGATGTTCCGGACGACCCTCGGCCCGGTCGATCCGATCGGCGACATCGTCGGCGTCGTCCGCCAGGCGATCGAGGGCGGCGCCGACGACCGCGAGCTCCGCAGCACCGTCGAGTCGGCGCTCGCCGACGCCTCGGTCTACCTGCGCCCCGAGACCGCGCAGGCGATGTTCGTCAACTTCCTCAACGTCCAGCAGAGCCTGTCGATGAAGGTCCCCTTCGGGATCGCGCAGATGGGCAAGAGCTTCCGCAACGAGGTCACCGTCGAGCACTTCATCTTCCGCTCCTGCGAGTTCGAGCAGATGGAGTGCGAGTACTTCGTCCGCCCCGGCGAGGGCCCGGCGTCGCTCGAGTACTGGAAGGAGCAGCGCATGGCCTGGTGGGAGAGCATCGGCCTCAAGGCGGAGAACCTCCGCCTGCGCGCCCACGCGTCCGACGAGCTCGCCCACTACTCCGACGGCTGCTTCGACGTCGAGTACCGCTTCCCCTGGGGCTGGGACGAGCTCGAGGGCATCGCCAGCCGCACCGACTACGACCTCAACGCCCACTCGAAGGGCTCGGGCAAGAAGCTCCAGTACTTCGACGCCGACGCCACTGATCCCGAGACCGGCAAGAAGGGCTGGCGCTACCTGCCGCACGTCATCGAGCCGGCCGCCGGGGCGACCCGCGGCGTCCTCGCGGTGCTCTGCGACGCCTACGACGAGGAGCCCGCCGACGCCGAGGGCAAGGGCGCGCGCACGGTCCTCCGCCTCCACCCCCGCCTCGCGCCGATCAAGGCGGCGATCCTGCCGCTCGTGAAGAAGGACGGGATGCCCGAGGTCGGCCGGTCGATCGCCAAGCGCTTCTTCGAGGCCGGCATCAACGCCAAGTACGACGAGCAGCACTCGATCGGCCGGCGCTACGCTCGGCACGACGAGATCGGCACCCCCTACTGCCTGACGGTCGACACCCAGACCCTCAGCGACGACACCGTCACCATCCGCTACCGCGACGATCGCCGGCAGGAGCGGATCCCCGTCGACAAGGCCGTCGACGTCGTCCTCGCCGCGCTCCGCGGCTAGGTTTCGGAGAGAAGCATGAACCAGCAGCGCACCGTCCACTGCAAGAAGCTCGACAAGGAGGCCCCCGGCCTCCCGTTCAAGCCCTTCCCCAACGACTTCGGCCAGCTCCTCTACGACAACGTCAGCCTCGAGGCCTGGCAGATGTGGATCCGCGAGTCGCCGCGCTACATCAACACGTACCGCATCGACCTCCAGAGCCAGGAGGGCCGCGACTTCCTCGAGAAGCAGATGCGGATCTTCTTCGGCTTCGACGACGGCGACATGGCCGAGACCGCCTTCGTCCCGCGCGGCGAGTAGCCCGCGTTCGCTGAGCGTCGAGGGCGACGCGCGGCGCGGGAGCACGCGCCGCGGACGCGGTGCGTGACGCGTCGAGGTCGCGGACGCGGCGCTTATCTGCGTGCGCGCGGCGCTCGCTCGCAGACGGTCGTAGAGGACGGACGCAGCGCTCCTCGCTCCTGAGCGCTGCGACCTTCTGGCTGGCTGCGAGGCGCGACGACGCGCCCTCCGGCCGCCGCGCCGAATACCGCCGCAACTCGGGAGAGGGTAGGCTTGCCGGCGTGCGACGAGGGATGAGCGTGTGGATCTGGGGGGCGCTGCTGGCGGGCTGCTTCGTCGACGAGCCGCCGCCCGCGACCGGCTCCGGGTCGGCTGGAAGCGACTCGTCATCGTCCACCAGCGAGGCCTCCGCGACCGGCTCGACCGGCGACTCCGAGGCGGCCAGCGCGAGCGAGAGCGGGTCGTCGACCGGAGACACCGGCGGCGAGACCTCGTCCGGCGCGACCACGGAGGGCACCGGCGGCGAGACGACCGGCGACGTCTGCCCGCCCTGCGACGCGCCGCCGAGCGGCTGCTACGGGGCGCTGGGCGAGTGCGTCGCCGGCGAGTGCGTCTACACGCCCAAGGCCGCCGGCGAGCCCTGCGATGACGACGACGCCTGCACCAAGGGCGAGAGCTGCGACGGCGCGGGCGTCTGCGGCGGCGGCGAGGTCATGGACTGCGCCAGGGCCAACGCGACCGGCACCTGCACCGACGGCGTCTGCGGCGGCTGGACCTGCAGCGGCTCATGGGAGAACTGCGACGGCGACTGGGGCAACGGCTGCGAGATCCCGGTCGGCGTCGCCAACCAATGCGACATCGACGGCCTCAACCCCGACAACGGCTGCTGGACCGCATACTGCGGCTCCTCCGACAGCCCGGAGGCGACCAACTTCGGGACCTACTTCTGCGTCGACTGTGAGAACTGCACGACGCCCGAGGACGGCATGGTCCAGTGGTGCTCGCACCAGTCCGGCGTGTGGTTCCCGGCGGCCGCCGGCGCCTGCAACGACACCTACAAGCACCAGGTCTGCAAGCCCTGAGGGGCCAAGCTGTCCGTATAGACAGCCCGCGCGGCCTCGCGCCGCAGTCGTCGGAGCGGCCCCGCTCGTTCGGACGAAGCACCGCTGGGTCGACGAGGCCAAGCGCGCCGGACTTCTAGGAGGGCTGCGGTCGCTCGCCCGGCTCCCCCGGGAAGAGGTGGTCGGCCCACATGGCGACGTAGTCCGGGCGCCCGAGGATGACGAGCTCCGCGTCGCGCCCGGCCCCCTCGCGGGCGAGCGCCGGATCGACCGCGACGCACTGGCCCTGCCGCGCCCGCTCGCTCGCCTCGTCGACGCCCTCGCAGCGATAGACGCGCTCCTCGCAGCGCTCGCACCGGCGGACGCCGGCCTCGCCGGTCGGCGTCAGGGTCGTCCAGCTCTCCGGGCACACGAGTCGGAAGCGGAGCTTCACAGGCCGCCCCCGGCCGCCGCCGCAGTTGCGGATCGTGGCGCGCTGGAAGAGCCACCACCACGACGGATCGAGGCCCTCGAGGAGCTCGCCGAGGCGACTCGCGGCCGCGGGATCGTCGGCGCCGTCGAGGCGCTCCGCCAGGCGCAGGGCCTCGGCGCGCGCCGGGTCGTGGCGATCGAGCCACGCCGCGTAGACGCCGCGCCCGTGGTCGCTCTCGAGGGCCGGGAAGAGGAGGGGGCGCTCCTCGTCGCCGGCGCCGTTGTAGACGCGCTGGAGGGCGAGCTTCGGATCAAAGTCGTCGGCCGTCACGGGCGTAGCCTGCCGCGGCGTCATGATCGCGACAAGCGGAGAGATCGCGCGCAGTGATATCGCTGGCGGCGCTCGAACGGGCGCGGACATCCGCATCGAAGCGCCTCGCGTCCTCGCTTCGATCGTCGGTCACAGAGGCTGTGAGGGCGAGCGACGGCGCCTGGGCGTCGCGCCTGGCCGAGCGTTCGGGACGCGCCGAGGAGTGACCTCGAGGCTCGTCAACCCGGCGCGTCGCCTGTGCCGTCGACGGCGGGTCGCATCACGCGGCTCGCGTCGCGCCCCTATACTCTCCGGATGCCTGGACGCAGCCGGCCCGAGCGCGCGACCTTCGTGGGCTCCGCGGCCGCGACCTGGGTCTTCGCCGCGCTCTACTTCTGCTGCTACGCGCCCTACAGCGCCCTCGCCAAGGCGCTGTCCAGCGGCGCGTATCCGGGCCTCGAGCGCGGCGTGCCCGGGGCCGCGCTCCTCCCCCTCGCCAACCTCAGCGCCCTCGCGGTGCTCCTCCTCGCCTTCAGCCTCGGCGGCTTCTGGCGCTACGCCTCGCGCCTCGAGATCGGGCGCCTGAAGCTGCCGTGGCCGACCTGGTCGACCGCCGCCTCCGGGGCGTGCATGGCCGTGATCATGCTGACCACGACCCTCGCCTACACCTTCGAGGGCGTCTCGATAGTCTTCGTGATGCTGCTGATGCGCGGCGGCGTCCTGCTGATCGCGCCGCTCGTCGACCTCGTCGCCAAGCGGCGCGCGCGGTGGTTCGCGTGGCTCGGCCTCGGCCTCGCCCTGGCCGCGCTCGTCGTCGCCTTCGCCGAGCGCGGCGGCTACGCGATCAGCCTCGGCTGCGCCGTCGACATCGGCCTCTACCTGCTCGCCTACCTCGTCCGCCTGCGGATCATGAGCGCCGAGGCCAAGACCGCCGACGCCGCGGTCACCAAGCGCTACCTCGTCGAGGAGCAGCTCACCGCCGCGACGCTAAGCGTCGCGCTCCTCGCCGCCCTCGGCTGGGCCGGCCGCGGCGAGCTCATGAGCACGATCCGCGCCGGCTTCGTCGACCTCCCGGCCTCCGGCGTCGCCCTCGAGACGGTGCTCCTCGGCGCCCTCTCCGAGGGCGTCATGCTCTTCGGCAGCCTCGTCTTCCTCGACGCCCGCGCCAACACCTTCAGCGTCGCCGTCAACCGCAGCACCAGCGTCCTCGCCGGCGTCGTCGCGGCCTTCGCCCTCTTCTGGCTCCTCGACCAGCCGGCCCCGAGCGCCCACCAGCTCGTCGGCGCCGGGCTGGTCCTCCTGGCGATCGCCTCCCTCGGCTTCGGCCCGCACGTCGCTGACGCTCTCCGACGCCGGCGTTGAGCGTCGGCGGAGAAGCTGACCACATCCGCCCCGGAGAGGGCTACGTCAGCATCAATGAGCTGACCCGTCCTAGCGCTTCTTGCCGTGCTNNGGTGATCAGCGCGTCGACTTCCCTGAGGAGCGCGAACCACGACGGAGGCGGGTTCTCGGCGAACGCCAGCCCGTGCTTGGCGAGCACGCCCTCGGTCGCGGACGCGACAGAGAGGCAAGGAAACGCGGCGCCGTCGAGGTAGCACAGGGGATAGGAGCCCCAACGCAGCGCGTCCTTGCCCTTGCGCAGCGCGATCAGCTCCGCTGAGCCTGCCTCCGCGGTCAGGGGATCGAGCGCGTAGAGATCCGAGTATTCGACGTTCCACATCACGTAGTCGCCGCGCTTCGCCTTGACGACCGGCGCCGGGGGGTTCACTTCGGCGTAAATGCGAACGTGCTGTCCGTCGCGCGCGAACACCTCGACAGCGGCGACCTCGCGTCCGCGCCGCTCGCTGCCCCCTGTGTTGCTGCAGTAGTCGACGCGGACGACGACCGCGTCGTTGTGGAAGAGGCAGATCTGGTCGTAGAGCCCGACCGCTCGGCCCTCAAAGCGCTCGTTGAAGCGCAGCGGCCCGGAGAGCGCGAGTTCCACGGCGCGTTGCGGCGTGAGGAGATCGTCAGGATCCCGCAGGGGGTGGTCCGGCTCAGGAGGTGAAGGCGCCCGCGGGGCCACCTCGGAGGGAGCGACCGGCTCTGGCGCGCGAGCGCTCTTCGGCGGCTCGTCCCTCTCAGCCTCGACCTTCGTCTGGCGCAGCTCGGGCGCCTCCGCGACCGCGGGTGTCCGCGACTCTCCCGCTTCATCGCGCGATGTGTCCGGGTCTGCGCAACGCACCGCAGCGAGCGCGAAGACGGCGACGAACCACGGGCTCAACAGTCTCGCCGGGGCCATGGCGAGGAGAGTACCGCACTACGCGCGGGCATGATGTAGGGGCCAGCGGGAGCGTGCGTCCGTGTCTCACGCTCGTTGCGGCGGGGCGTCGGCAGCACGCTCGAGGTCGCGAATTTCGAGCGCCAGAGGCGCGAGATTGTATGTATACGCTGATATGTCCCGTTGATAAAATTCTGACATCCACGCGCAGACCACCGATGAAGGTGTCCCATCCCTCGCGCATGCCCCCCAGCCCGGTCGCTGCGTACGCGAGTCACCAGGCGCGGGTGACCACGAGCCCGCGGCAGGCGGCAGAGCGCCAAGAGCTCGACCACTGCCTCGCGGCGTCGCGCGGGAGAGGCGCTGAGCCGGTCCAGGCTCGGCTCAGCGTCGGCGCGGCCGGGGATCGATACGAGCGGGAGGCCGGCAGCGGGTCCGCCGGCCTGGGTGGGGGAGAGCTGCTGGCGTTGCAGCGCCGCTACGGCAACCAGTGGGTCCAGCAACTCCTCAACCCGTCACAGTCGATCACCATCCAACCCAAGCTCACCCTCGGCCACCCCGACACCCCCTCCGAACGAGAAGCCGACCGGGCCGCCCA
>JAGQIT010000518.1 GCA_020431135.1 Myxococcales bacterium
CCGGCGACCAACGCGACGACCTTCGGCCTCCTCGCGCAGCTCCACACCCGGCGGGTCGCCCTCCTCTTCGCCGCGACGATCATCGCCATGGCGACGGCGCTCGGCCTCGGCCTCAACCTCGTCTTCGGCGACGCGCCGCTCGTCAGCCACGTAGGTCATGAGCACGGCGAGGACCAGCTCCTGGAGAACGTCGCCCTCGCGGCGCTCGCCCTGCTGCTCCTCCTGTCGTTCTTCCGCCAGAGCCCGCGCGGCTTCCTCGGCAAGCTGTGGGAGCTCGCCGGCTGGAGTCGGCACGATCACGGGCACGGGCACGGGCACGATCACGGGCACGGGCACGATCACGATCACGATCACGGGCACGCTCATGATCACGGGCACGGGCACGATCACGGGCACGATCACGGGCACGGGCACGGGCAGGACCACGGGCATGCCGGACACGATCACGGTCATGGCGGGCATGCGCACGACGGACACGACCACGGTCATGACGGGCATGCCCCGGGGCATGATCACCATCATCGGTGACGGCGCGCCTGCAGAGCGCCCCGAGCGCTGCAGCTTCTCCCGTGGATCCTGTCACTAAGGTCATGTTTTTCTAAGAGGACGTCCCCGCCTCGGCCGCTCTCGTGACTGTCTTTTGGATCATGATGGCTGACGTCTCACGTGACCGTGAGGTCGTCCGCTCTGCGTCGGTGAAGGCGGCCGCCGCGGGAGGGGAGCCCCGGCGACCAACGTCACCGCACGCCCTCTCACCCTGTCGTGGCCTGGTCCTGCGTCCACGCGCCTCGCGGCTAGTCCGCGACGGTCGGCGTCGCGGCGCGCTTGCGCTTGGCCGCGAGCACCTGGCGAACGCCCATGGCGACGAGGCTCACGGTGTCGCGGCGACGCGCCGCTCGCAGGGCCCGGAGCAGCCCCCGACGGGCCCGCATCTTCGACCTCCTGTGCGCCGTGAGGTCGAGCTTAGCGAGGGCCTCGGCGCGCTGGCGAGCGACCTCCGCGAGCTCCTCCGGGGCGACGACCTCGTCGGCGAAGCCGCGGGCGACCGCGTCGTCGGGCGTCGACGGCTCGGCGAGGAGGGTGGCGCGGGTGAGGTAAGCCGGCGACAGGCGGTGGCGGCAGATCTCGAGCGCCGCCGCGGGGATCGTCAGGCCGATCGCGACCTCGTTGGCCCACAGCTTGAACGGGCCGGCGGCGGTGATCCGCAGGTCGCCGCTGAGGAGGATGAACGCGCCCATGGCGATCGCGTGGCCGTTGCAGGCGATGACGACCGGGGTCGGGAAGGCGAGGAGGCGCTGGGCGAGGGCGAAGCCGCCGCGGACCATACCGAGCGCCGCCGCGCCGCCGCGCCGCAGCGTCTTGAGGTCGAAGCCCGCGGAGAGCACCCCCTCGCGCCCGGTGAGGATGACGATCGCGCCGTCGGCCTCGGCGCGGTCGAGGGCGGCGTTGAGATCGCGGAGCATCCGCGGCGAGATCGCGTTGCGCTTGCCGTCGTCCATCGTGAGGGTCGCGACGGCGCCGTCGCGGCGGTAGGTGACGAAGGGCCTGGACTCGGTGCCGGTGTGCTCCACTCGAGCGTTGTACCGCGAACGCGGGGCGCGTGGCCGCAGCGTCGGCCCGGCGAGGGCCCTCGGGTCCGCGTGGCGGCGCGCGTCGTGCCGCCTGTGCTGCGCGCCGCGACGGGATTCCTGGGGCGAGCGCGACGTCACGTCACCCGGTCCGCTGGAGGCGGGCGAGCGGGCGAGCGGGCGAGCGCCGTCGCGGCCTCCTGTCCCGCCTCGTCGGCGAGCGCCGCGGCGAGACGCCGCGGTCTCTGGCGCGGCGAACCCCGTCGATGAGCGCGGCCGAGGGCTGTCCGAGTATTCGTCGCGCGCCCTCGCCGACCCTCTCGGCCCCGCCAGAACTCGCAGTACGCCGAGCACAGCGGCGCTCTGACGTAGCCGAGAGCGCCGACGATGGCCGCGCGAGAGAACGCGCCGATTTGCGGGACGGCCTCCTAGCCCTCGTCGGCCTTGAGCTTGCGCAGCGCCTCGCGTCCGGCGTCGCTGTAGGCGCTGAGCCAGCGGGTGAGGGTCGAGCGGTCGACGCCGTACTCCTTCGTCAGCGCCCGCATCCCGAGGTCGCCGACGATCATCGCGTGGACGGCCTCGACCATGCGGTCGAGCTCCGCGGGGTCGACCTCGCGGGCGGGCGTCGACGTCTGCGTGCTCTGCTCGACTGGCTCGGCTTGCGCGGCCTCCTGGGTCTGTTCGACCTGCTGGATCTGCTGGGCCTGCTGGGCTTGCTGGGTCTGCTGGGCCTGCGGAGGCGCGCTGTTGAGCTCGATCGGCGCCTGGATCTGCTGGGGCCGCTGGGATTGCTGGGACCGCGACGGCTGCGGCGACGTGAAGGCGAGGCGGGCCGCCGGATCGCCGAGGGTGACGTAGCCGGCGAGGTCCTGGCGGGCCATCCAGAGGTGGGCCATCTCGACGCGGTCGTCGGCGACGGACTCGCCCTGGACCTCCTTCGCCTTGCGCTCGTCCATGTTGTTTGTCAGCGCTTGGTTCTTCTCGACGTAGTGGCGGGCGATCTCGCGGAGCGAGATGCCGACGCGGTCGCCGCGGAGGAGCGAGCGCACGACCTTGTAGAACTTGCCGGCGGTCGAGTCCTTGCGCCCGCGGTCGAGCTCCTGGAACGAGTAGGTCCAGGCGAGGTCGAGGTGGCCGATGAAGGCGACCGGGCCCTTGGGGTTGGCGAGGGCGGCCCGCGGCAGCGCGGCGACGAAGGGGCGCTCGCCCTCCTTCGGCAGCGACTTCAGCACCGCCTCGGGCTTGCCGCGGAACTTGCCGGCGTCGCGGAGCTGCTGCAGCCAGTGGCGGAAGCGGCTGTCGTCCGGGGTGCCGGCGCCGTAGCAGGCGAACATGAACCATACGCCGCCGGGGAGGAAGGCGCCGCTGCGGATGTCGTCGCCGCGCAGCCGGCCGGCGGAGCCGAAGCTCATCGCCCCCTGGCCGGCGCGCTTGTCGGCCTCCGACGCCCAGTCGCGGCGCGGCGCGCCCTCGCCGTGGCTGAGGGTGAAGAGCACGCCCGCCTCGCGCCCGTCGAGCGCCGCCTTGAGCTGCGCGGGATCGGGGCTGTCGGGGTCGCCGCTGCGGAGCAGCTCGCGCAGCGGCAGGCGGCCCTTCGCCGCGGCCTCGGCGGCCTCGGCGTAGATCGGCTCCATGAGGCCGCGGGCGCCGATCGACGTCGCCGGCGTGCCGTCGTGGACCGTGTGCAGGAGGAGGTCGCCGCCGGCGGCCGCCGGCGCCCGCTCCCAACGCAGGAGCTTGTCGACGTAGGCCTCGTAGTCCTCGATCTTGTCGAAGGCGAGGCGGCCGACGCAGCTGTCGATCGACTGGGTCTGCTGGAGGCCGAGGGGGACCTGGTCGAGGTCGCCGAGGAAGAGCTGGTAGAGCGGCTGCTCGTCGGGGTCGGCCTTCTCGTAGACGTCGCGCCGCCACGAGTCGACCTCGGCGGCGGTCATCTTGGGCTTGACCCTGTAGACGACGTGGTCGCCCTGGATCTGCGCGCGGCGGGCCTTGATCAGCGGCTCGATCGCGGCGAGGAGGCGGTCGCCCTCCTCGCCCTCGGGGGCGACGATCCCCCAGCCCTGGGCGGCGAGGTCGTTGCCCGCGGCGCCCGGGTCGTAGAACGAGCGGCCCTCGGCGCCCTCCTCTTCTTCGTGGCGCTCGGCGGCGTCGCGCTCGAGCCCGTCGGGGAGGACGGGCGAGTGGTCGTCGGCGTAGGCGAGGAGGAGCTGGAGGTCGTTGTCGTGGTTGCTGTCGCGTTGCATGGTGGCGGCCGATCGCCGCCGAGCCGCTGGCGGCGTCGAGATGATAGCGCCTCGCGCTCACCCCTCGCCGCGCACCTTCGCACCTGGCTATGAGCGCAGGTGAGAGCGTGACGCCGTTCGGCCCCCGCGGCCGCGCGCGATCGGTCGGCGGCGGGTGTGATCGCGCCGGCGGCGGGGCGCGGCCGCTGTCGTATAGTCGCCGGGTAGCTGACGAGGAGGTGCGGTGATGGCGAGTCTGGCGAAGGCGCTCGGGCGTGTGATGCGGAAGAACTTCAAGATGAACGCGGCGTGGCTGCCGTTGACGACGCCGTTCCGGCTCGGCGACTACGGCCTGTGGCGCGGCGGCGTCTTTCAGCCGCTCGGCAACGTCGGCGACGACTTCGGCGTGACGATCGACGCCGAGGACGGTGAGCCGGTGAGCCTCGACTTCGAGTCGAAGGGCGTCGTCGTCGTCGACGAGGACGCCGGCGCGAGCGGGTCGACGAAGGGGGCCAACGTCGTCGACGGCGAGGTCGGCCTGGTGATCCGCGCGTCGCAGTCGCAGTCCTTCGTGATCAAGGCGCCGACCCTGACCTCGCGGCGGATGACCAACGTCGCCAAGGTCGCCGATCAGATCGACCGCCTGCGCGACCAGGGCAAGGGGCCGCCGTGGTCGTGGCGCTACAAGATCGTCACGGAGATCTTCACCGGCGACAACGTGACGATCCTGGCGACGATCGAGAGCGACACGACGATCCGCCTGAGCGGCAGGGCCGACACGGCGCGCGAGATCCTCAACGCGGCGATCAAGGCCGACGTCAGCGCCGACAAGAGCCTCGGCCTCTCCTTCCTCGGGGCGACGGGGCCGGTCGGCCTCCGCCTCGCGCGGATCAAGAACTCCGGGCGCGTCGCCGTCAGCTTCGGCGGGGGCGCGGGAGGCGGCGACGACGACGACGGCGACGAGGAGATCGCCGACGACCTCGTCATCGAGGAGAGCGACTGGGACAGCGATCCCGATGACGATCCCGATGACGCCGTCGGCGCGGACGCGGCGACCTGAGCGCGAGCGCCCTGGGGCTGCAGAATCGGCAGGCCGCGGCGGCGTGTAGTGGTCGTCGCGCGCGCTTTCTCCCGCGTAGGATCGTTATGTCTGAACGGACATGCTCGAAAGGACGCGGGCGCGCGCAGGCGAACGCGTCGGTCGCGGCCGCGCCGCTCGATCCGCGCGCGGCCGCGGAGAATTGTGCCCGTGGACAAGGGGGCCCGCGCTCTGTGACAGTGAGTGCGTGGCTAGGGTAGAGCCGCTGCGGATCGTCCTCGAGTTCGCCAGGGCGAGCGACGCCGGCGATCCGCACGCCTTTCGCTTCGCGCCGCAGAGCTACTTGGTCCGCGGCGAGCGCGGCGACTTCACGAGCACCGAGGTCGCCTGGTCGCGCGAGCTCCTCGCGGACCTCGAGGCGCTGCGCCTGCCGGGGCGCGATCCGGCGGCGCTCCAGCGCGTCGGCGAGGTCCTGCGCAGGACCCTCGAGCCCGCCGGGTGGCGCCACTACGAGGGGATGATCGTCGACGCCGTCGCCGAGGGCCGCCGCGTCTCGGTGACCGTGCGCTCGGCGGCGGCGGAGCTCTACGCGCTGCCGTGGGAGCTGCTGACGCTGCGGAGCACGGGCCAGAGCCTCGGGGCGATCGGCGGCGTGCTCCTGCGCTACGAGTGGCCGGCGACCGCGACCTCGCGGGCGCGTGCGCGTCCGGAGGGCGGCGGCGGGCGGGTGCTCCTCGCCTGGTCGGCGGCGGGCGGGGCGGTGCCGGCGGCCGAGCACGTCGCCGCCCTGCGCTCTGCCCAGGAGGGGGCGGGCCGCGAGCTCGACGAGGGGCGCGACGTCCTCGAGCACGCGTCCTACGGCCGCCTCGCGGATCTCCTCGCCGAGGCTGCGCGCGACGGCGCGGCGATCGACGGCCTCCACATCCTCTGCCACGGCGGCGCGACGGGGACGAGCTTCGGCCTGATCTTCGACGGCGAGGACGAGGGCGCGGGCCCGGTGGTCGTCGATCCCGGGCGCCTCCAGCAGCTCCTCGCGCCCTACGCCGGGATGATCCGCCTGGTGGTGCTCGCGGCCTGCGACAGCGGCAACGCGGGCGGCCCCGGCAACCGCCTCGGCAGCGTCGCCCAGATGCTCCACCGCGTCGGCGTCGCGGCGGTCGTCGCCTCGCGCTACCCGCTGTCGATCGCCGGCTCCAACCGCCTCAGCGAGGTGCTCTACCGCGAGCTCCTCGCCGACGGCGCGACCCTCGAGGAGGCCTTCGTCCACGCCCGCACGGCGCTCGCCCGCGATCCGACGACCCTCGACTGGGCGAGCGTCCAGCTCNNCGGCGATCAGACCTACCCGCTCGGCGATCCGCCGGCGCCGGCGGAGGGCGGCGGGGCGGAGGTCGTCGCGATCACGACATCAGAGATCCCGACGGCCGGGGCCCCGTCGCGGCTGCCGCTCCTCATCGGCGGCTTCGCGGCCCTGGCGATCGCGGTCGGCGTGGCCTTCGCCCTCGGCTTCGGCCCGGAGAGGGGGGCGTCGGAGGGCGAGGAGCCGAAGGTCGCGGCCTCGGCGGGCCCGGCGGCGACGACGGG
>JAGQIT010000038.1 GCA_020431135.1 Myxococcales bacterium
ACGACCGGCGGCGACACGACCGGCGAGGAGCCGCCCCCTCCGCCCGACTGCGAGGCGCTCTACGACGCCTGCATCGGCGACGGCGTCGAGCCGGTGATCTGCGAGCTGCTCTTCCTCGTCTGCCAGAACGGCTGAGCCGCGCGAGCCCGCGATCCACGCGAGGGCGCCCATGCGGGGGCCCTCGCGTCGTTTCTCCTTTTGCCGACGAGCGGGTAGGATCCGGCGACCATGAAGATCACCAGCGCCTTCGACGGCGGCAACATCGAGGTCGTCGCCGCCGACCAACCCGACAACGTCCGCCTCAACATCCGCGTCGACAACGCCTCGGACCACTTCCAGTGGTTCTACTTCAGGGTCAGCGGCGCCCGCGGTGAGGCCCTGCGGATGCGCTTGGAGAACGCCGGCAAGGCCTCGTTCACCGACGGCTGGGTGGGCTACCAGGCGGTCGCGTCCTACGATCGTCAGCGCTGGTTCCGGGTGCCGACGCAGTACGAGGACCAGATCCTGACGATCGCCCACACGCCGGACGCCGACGCCGTCTACTACGCCTACTTCGCCCCCTACTCGCAGGAGCGCCACGCCGATCTCGTCGCCCGCGCGCAGCTCGCCGACGGCGTCCGCCTCGAGGTGCTCGGGAGCTCGTGCGACGGTCGCGACATCGATCTCCTGGTGGTCGGCGAGCCGAGCGAGGACAAGCGCGCCTACTGGATCATCGCGCGCCAGCACCCGGGCGAGACCATGGCGGAGTGGCTGATCGACGGGCTCCTCGAGCGCCTCCTCGATCCCGAGGACCCGGTCGCCCGCAAGCTCCGCGCCGACGCCGTCTTCTACGTCGTCCCGTGCATGAACCCCGACGGGGCCTTCCGCGGCCACCTGCGGGTCAACGCCAAGGGCGCCAACCTCAACCGCGAGTGGCTCGAGCCGACGATGGAGCGCAGCCCCGAGGTCTTCCTCGTCCGCGAGCGCATGGAGGCGACCGGCGTGGACTTCTTCCTCGACGTCCACGGCGACGAGGGGCTCCCCTACAACTTCGTCGCCGGCCCCGACGGCGTGACCTCGGTGACGGAGCGGCTCGCCAAGCTCGAGGACGACTTCCAGGCGGCGCTGCGCCAGGCGAGCCCCGACTTCCAGAGCGAGCACGGCTACCCGAAGGCGGAGCCCGGCGAGGCGAACATGACGATGGCGACCAACTACATCGCCGACGCCTTCGGCTGCCTGTCGATGACCCTCGAGCAGCCCTTCAAGGACGCCGCCAACAACCCGCTCCCGGCGGTCGGCTGGTCGCCCGCGCGCTGCCGCAAGCTCGGCGTGGCGATCCTCGACGCCCTCTACGCGGTCCGCGACCGCCTGCGCTAAGAGGCAGTCCGAGCACTCGACGTCGCGCCCTCGCGCCCTCGCGCAGCAGAACGCCGCCGTCGGAGCCAGTGGTCCGCGACCGCTACGCGGCGGACGACGCCGAGCCGACCCCGCGCAGGCGACGGAGGCGAGCGCCGATCCACGCCGCCGCCCGCCGCAGCTCCTCCGGGCGGTAGAGGCACGGGTAATACGCGAGGGTGATGAACGAGAACGGACCGACCTCCATAAGGAGGAAGATCATCAGGTGCATCGACACCCCGAAGAGGACGTAGGGGGTGCGCAGATCCCAGCGGGTGATCAGCCGCCGCAGGCGTCCACCCTTACCTGGCCGTTGGCGCAGGTAGAGGTAGAGGCCGACGAGCGGGAAGGAGACCTCCCAGATCCAGGTGAGCGCCGTGAGCACCTGGGTGAGCGGGAAGACCCAGGCGATCCAGTACATCTCCCAGCGGTGCCAGGTCGGCTGGAGGAGGATGTAGTAGAGCGCCGTGTAGCCGCCCATCGGCAGCCAGAACGCCGACACCTTGTGGAGGCCGGTCGACGCGTAGACGGCGATGATCTGGGCGATCACCAGGTAGCGCGGCCAGGCGGCGACGGCGAGGTCGCTGCGCCAGCGGCCGCCGCGGCGGCGGGCGTCGAGGGAGAGCGTCGCCGTGCCGTCGCCGAGGACGAGGAGCCAGAGCGAGTTGCACAGGAGCGCGTCGTAGGAGCCCTTGGCGTCGCCGTTGATCATCGAGATCGCGAACATCCCCTGGAGGGCGACGAGGGCGACGAGGCGCCCGCCGATCCGCCCGCCGGCGCCGACGAGGAGGACGACCCCGGCGACGAGGGTGACGCCGACGAGGCTCCAGACGACCGCGGGCGTCGGCCCGCCGAGGAGGCTGACGAGCCACGAGCCGGCGCCGCTCAGCGGCCGGTAGCCGCCGCCGTACTGCGCGTCGACCCAGAGGACCTCGACGAGGCCGCGGAGGATCGCCGGGACGAGGTTGTAGATCAGCGCCGCGGCCGTGATGATCCGGAAGACGGCCAGCGACGCGCCGCCCTCGCGGCGGCCGAGGATCGCCAGCCACGCCGCCCACGAGCGCCTCACCGCCAGGCCTCCAGCGGGATCGTCATCGGGTAGATCGACTCGCCCTTCGGGACCCGGTCCTCGCGGACCTCCTCGGGGGTCGGCGAGCGCCGCTTGAACATGCGCACGCGGACGTGGCTGGCCTCGGGGAAGTCGGCGGCGGCCATGCCGGCGATCCAGCGGCTGAAGTCGCGGTAGATCCCGGAGTAGCCGGGCCAGCCGTAGCGGAAGATCGCCGCGCGCATGCGGTCGTGGCTGAAGGTGCGCTCGCGCCAGGTGTGCTCGGTCGAGCGATCGGCGTAGACGACCCGCCAGGTGTCGCCCTCCTGGACGTCGATCACCAGCGCCGTCGGGAAGCGGTGGGGGGCGACGAACATGCGCCAGGGCTGGCGCACGCCGATGTAGTGGGCGTAGGGACCGAAGGGCTTGGCGAGGGCGGCGCGCCCGTCAGTGAAGCCCTTGGCGATCGTCCACAGGCGGTCCTGGAGCTCGTCGACCGTGACCTCGCGGCCGAAGCCCGAGAAGAACTCGGCCCAGACCTTGAACTCCTGCTGGACGGTGGGCTCGCGCCAGGCCGAGCGCCGGAGGCCGACGCCGGGGTCGGGGATCGCCTGGATGACGACGGCGGCGAGGTGGTAGATGACGAAGATCCCGAGGAGATGGGCGAGGAGGCCGGGCTTGGCCGCGCCGGCGCCAGCCGCCTCAGCGCTCGCCTCGGCGACCGTCGGCGGCGCGGCGCCCTCCTTCGCTTCCTCACGCGTGCTCATGGCCTCGCCGGCGATTGTAGGAGGCCGCCGCCCCCCGCGGGAGGTCGCGGCCCTGGGCTCCCTCACATCGCGGCGCGGGCACCCTGACGCAGGGTCATCCCGCCGCGGGGTCCCCCGTGGGACAACGACCGCGCGGGGCTATACTCTGCGCCCATGCCGAGCCGAGCGCAGGCCTCTCCGCACGGGAGGCACGAGCGCCGACGGCGACCGCCGCCGGGGCACCGCTACCAGCCGGGCTACGTCCGCCCGGACGAGCGCGCGGCGATCCTCGAGTGGTTGGCGACCCTGCAGCCGCTGTGGGAGGACCGCTACTCGCAGCACCGCCCGCCGCCGCCCGGGCAGCCGCAGCGCCGCCTCCTGCGCCCGGTCTACTGGCTCGGGAACTGGCAATTCGCCTGCCTCGACTACTACCGGCCGCCGCGCGGCGTCGACGATCGCTGCGTCCGCGCCGAGCCCTTCCCGCCGGTCCTCGCCGGCCTGACCCTGCGGATCGAGGCCCTCGCCCGCGCCCTCTACCGCGGCGCGGCGATGCCGAAGCGCTGGCGCCTCAACACCTGCCTCGTGAACTTCTACGGCGATCGCCTCGAGGACGGGCGCTGGGTCGACAGCGCCCGCGTCGGCGAGCACCGCGACTTCGAGCCGGGGCCGGTCGCGTCGATCTCCCTCGGCGAGCGGGCGCTTATCCAATTCGTCACCTCGAAGCGGCCCGGCCAGCGCGACCGCGTCGCCCTCGCCCAGTGGCTCGACGACGGCTCGCTCGAGCTCTTCGGCGGCGCCTTCTACAAGGACCGCACCCTCCACCGGGTCCAGCGCGTCGACACCCGCGCCGGCTTCCGCTTCCCGCCGGCGATCGACGGCTTTCGCACGCGCCGGATCAACTTCACCTTCCGCTACGTCCCGGAGCGCCACGTCGTCCGCTTCGCCGATCTGCCGGCGGAGCTGCGCGACGACGTCCGCCCCTACGTCCGCGCCCTCGCCCGCACCTCGCCGCACTTCCGCCGCGAGCTCGCCGCGGAGGCGCCCGCCGACGACACGACCCCGCCCCCGATCCCGACCGACAGCGAGGCAGCACCGCGATGACCACCGAGCGCCGACACATCCAATGGCAAGGATCGCACGTCACCCCCGAGCAGCGCCGGCAGGCGATCGGCCAGCGCGGCTGCGTCGTCTGGTTGACCGGGCTCTCGGGCGCGGGCAAGAGCACGATCGCCCTGAGGGTCGAGCGCCGCCTCCTCGAGCTCGGCCGCGTCGCCTACACGCTCGACGGCGACAACATCCGCCACGGCCTGTGCAGCGACCTCGGCTTCACCCCCGCGGACCGCCAGGAGAACATCCGCCGCGTCGGCGAGGTCGTCCGCCTGATGGCCGACGCCGGCGTCGTCGCGATCGTCGCCCTGATCTCGCCCTACCGCGCCGCCCGCGGCCAGGTCCGCGCCCGCCAGGATGAGGGCCGCTTCGTCGAGGTCTTCGTCGACGCGCCGCTGGCCGTCTGCGAGGACCGCGATCCCAAGGGGCTCTACGCCAAGGCCCGCGCCGGGGTGATCCCGAACTTCACCGGCATCTCGGCGCCCTACGAGGCCCCGGAGTCGCCGGAGCTGGTCCTTCAGACAGCGGACCTGTCGATCGACGACTGCGTCGAAGCGGTCGTCGCGCGGATCCTGCCGCTGATCAGCCTGCCCGAGCCGGAGTAGCGCGCGGCTCCTAGGAGACGCCGCAGCTCTCGATCCCTGCCGCCGTGCACAGGGCCGCGTCCTTGAGCGGGATCTCCCAGAGCTGGATCTCGTCGACCATGCCGACCATCGCCGTCGACGGCCCCGTCACCGGGCCGTCGTTGCCGAGGTAGAGCGGGTCGTCGCTGAGGACGGCGATCGACGCCGAGTACTGGCTCTCCATCTCGCCGTTGATCCACAGGCTGTAGGCGCTGCCGTCGTAGACGCAGGCGACGTGGTTCCACACGTCGGGCGCGAGCTGGGTCGCGGAGCTCAGGGGGAAGCCGGCCTGGGCGCTGTCGCAGAGCACCTTGTAGGTGTCGCCGAGGCCGTTGAGCGCGAGGATGACGTGGCCGTCGCGCTCGATGATCCCGCGGGTGCCGCTGAGCATCCCCGCCGCCGGGTTGATCCACGCGGCGATCGTGAAGCCGTCGTTGAAGCGCTGGAAGACCTGCTCGTCGTAGGGCGCGTAGACCGAGCTCTCGCCGGTGAGGGCTGCGGCCGAGCCGGCGTGGCCGGGGACCCTGGTGACCGCGTTCATCAGCCCGTGATGCGCCGTCGCCGAGCTGTCGTGGAGGTAGCCCTCGGTCCAGCCCTCCTCGAACTCGTAGCAGAGAACGAGCTCGGCGACGTTCGGGCAGGTCCGCACCTGCGACGGGCCGCCGGTCGTCGTGTCGGTCGCGTCGCTCGTCGCGTCGCTCGTCGTCGACGCCGTCGCCGGCTCGGTCGTCGCGTCGTCCGTCGTCGACGCGCTGGCGCTCGCGCTCGTCGGATCGCCGCTCTCGGTCGTCGCCGGAGCGGTGGAGCTGCTCGCCTGCTTCGGGCCCTCGTCCTGGAAGCAGCCGCCGATCCCGAGGGCGAGCGCGAGCCCGATCGCCGACCGATGTGCGCGCGCCCCCATCGCCCCAAGTGTGGCACAGTCGCCCGCGACCGCGAAGATCCGCGGTCCGCCGGACCCAGGCCGAAGTCGCGCGCGGACGACCCGATGATCCGACGCTCAGCGATCGGGCCCTCGGGCCTCGTCCCCCCTGACGGGCCCCTCAGCGCAGAGCGAGGCGACGAGCGACGCCGCGTGGAGGCGATGGAACTCGATCTCGTGGGCGTCGACGATCGCCTCCTCGCCGTGGTTGAGGGCGCTGTAGACCGCCGAGACGACGACGCCCAGAGGCACCGCCGCGAGGGTCGACGCCGTCAGGAGCGAGGCGACGATCGGGTGCCGTGGATTCACCCACAGCGCGCCGTCCCTGTGCTCGACGAGCGCCCCCTCCGCGGTCGGGCCGACGCGGATCCAGTCGAGGTGCTCGTCGTGGAAGAGCTCCGGCGCGCCAGCCCAGATCCGCCGCAGCTCGCCGTCGATCGCCGCGAGGAGGTCGGCCTCGGGCGAGATCACGGCCGGCTGCGCGGCGGTCTCCTCGGCCACGACCTCCGCGGGCTCCTCCAGCTCCTCGCCGAGGTCGTCGACGACCACGACCTCGACGTCGAGCGGCGCGTCGCGCCACAGCCCGAGCGAGCGCAGGCCGAGCGGGCGCTCGCTGCGGGCCGCCTCCAGGGAGATGAAGCCGCTCCCGACCTGCAGCACCGGCAGCGCGGCGAGCCTGCGCAGCGCCGGCGTCTCGGGCTCATCGCCGGCGACGACCCGCGGGGCGCGGGCGAAGAGCTGGGCGGCGAGGACCAGGCGCAGGCCCGGCGGCGCGTAGTCGCCGGCCGCGAGCGCCGCGGCGTAGCGCTCGCTCAGCTCGAGGAGGAGCCGCTCCCGCGCCGCCATGAGGGCCCGTTGGGCCTCCGACGCGAGCGACTCGACCGCGTCCAGCTCCGGGCTGAG
>JAGQIT010000519.1:0-3877 GCA_020431135.1 Myxococcales bacterium
GATCGTGGTGGAACATCGCCAGGCGACAGACCGCGCCGGCGCGCGCGAGATCTACGACGTACTCCATCGTCGAGTGCCCCCAGCCGCGGTGGCGCGGGTACTCGACGTACTCCATCGTCGAGTGCCCCCAGCCGCGGTGGCGCGGGTACTCGGTCGCCGTGTACTGGGTGTCGTGGATCACCAGGTCAGCGCCGGCGAGGAACTGCCCGTGGCGCTCGTCGTCGCTGCCGAGGGCCGGCGCCCCGCCGCAGGCGAGGCGGTGATCGTGGGGCTCGTGGTCGGTCGCGTAGACCACCGTCACCCCGTCGCACTCGATGCGATAGGCGAGGGTCAGCGCCGGGTGGTTGAGGTAGCGCGTCGTCACCCGGATGTCGCCGATCTCGAGCGACCCTTCGACCAGATCGTGATAGGCGACCGCTGCCTCGAACTGCTTCGGCGAGATCGGGAAGTACGTGTATTCCATCTGCCCGGCGAGCACCTCACCGAGCGACGGGCCGAGCCCCCGCGGGCCGTAGACGTCCCATTGGTTGCCGCCGACGAAGAGCGGCGCGAAGAAGGGGAGCCCCTGGATGTGATCCCAGTGGGTGTGCGAGATGAGCACGTGGCCGCGGCGGATCCCCTCGCGGACGAGGCTGACGCCGAGGCCGTGGGCCCCCGTGCCGCAGTCGAGGACGAGCACATCCCCCGCCGCCGAGCGGACCTCGACGCAGGAGGTGTTGCCCCCGTAGCGGACCGTGCTCGGACCGGCCTTGGCGATCGATCCCCGGGTGCCCCAAAAGCGCACCTTCACCGGGAGCACCTCGCCTGCTCATCCGCGCACATGCTGAGTTCTCAATATAGATCGACGCGTCGGTGATTGAAATCGTCGGAAAGGACCGCGAGCCGACGCGTTATCGCCCCTGCCCGTCATCGGCGACCGGCGTCGACGCTGGCGCGACGCGGAGGAAGCGGAAGCCGCCGCCGCCCGCCCAACCGACGGACTCGCTGATCCCCCCGTCGTCGTCGCCGTCGATGACGCGGAGCATCCGCGGGCGCACGTGGCTGACGCAGTGCTCCCCGCGCTCGATCATCACCCAGCGTCGCCCGAGTTTATGGGCGACCGCGCCGGTCGTCCCGGAGCCGGCGAAGGCGTCGAGGACGAGATCCCCGGGGTCGCTGGCGATCCGCAGGATCCGCTCGAGGAGGCGCTCCGGCTTCGGCGTCGTGAAGGGCTCGGCGTCGGGGAAGAGGCGGAGCATCTCCCGCTTCGCCTCTTGGTTGGTCCCGCACGGCGAATGCGGCCACCACGAGTCAG
The DNA here is from genome assembly GCA_020431135.1 of Myxococcales bacterium. Taxonomy (GTDB): domain Bacteria; phylum Myxococcota_A; class Polyangia; order Nannocystales; family Nannocystaceae; genus JADJRG01. The sequence goes on from JAGQIT010000519.1 coordinate 1,295, forward strand.
GGACGATGCCCCCCTGGACCTCGCTCAGGAAGACCTTGAGGCGAGGGGCGCGATCGCCCTTCGGGCCGAACCACAGGCGGTCGTCGGCGACGAGCGCGGCCGTCCGATCGGGGAGGCCGTTCCAGTGGCGTCCGGCGGGCGGCAGCGCCTCGCCGCCGGCCGGCAGGGCGATCGGGTAGCGGTAGATCGCCCGGCGCTCCGCATCCTCGGAGCGCACCGAGTACGAGACGCTCTGCCAGCGCCCGCGCGGGTCGTCGTCCGGGTTCTTGAAGGCGCGCAGCTGCGACTCGTCGCGCGGGAGGAGGTTGCGGCGCCACGCCCCGAAGCTCCGCGCGTAGACGAGGATCGTGTCGTGCGAGCCGGAGATCAGCGCCTTGTTCTTCTTGGCGAAGACCCGCTGCCAGACCACCGAGGCGACGAAGTTGTCGCGGCCGAAGACCTCGTCGAGGATCACCTTCATGTAGTGGACCTCGTTGTCGTCGAGGTGCACCCACAGCGATCCGTCCTCGCGCAGGAGCGGGCGCAGCAGGCGGGCCCGCGCCCACATCTCGCTGAGCCAGCGATCGTGGGCGAGGCCGTCGCGGTAGTGCTCGAAGGCGACGCCGGTGTTGAAGGGCGGATCGAGGTAGACGCAGCGCACGGCCCCCTCGAGCTCGGCGCGCAGGGCCGCGAGCGCCGGGGCGTTGTCGCCGTGGATCAGCAGGTTCGGCAGGTTCCGCGGGTCGTCGCCGCCGCCATCCGCCGCGCGGCTGAGCTCCGGCACCTCGACGAGCGTCGACGCGGGCGGCTCGGGCTCCTCCCCCTTGCCCTCCCAGATGAGCTCGATCCGCGACTGACCCGCCGGCACCGCGGCATCCTAGCAGCCTGCGGCGGAAGTCTCCTGCGCGCTCGCGCCGCGACCGTCGCCTCGCGCTCCGCCGCGGTTCGCCCTCAACAGCGCCCTTCGGCGGAGACCCGAAGCGACGCGGCGAGCAGCCAGTGCACATGCAAGCTGTCACCGGACGCAGGGCGCCGCAGAGGCCGCGACGCGACGCTGGCAGACCGACCCGCCGCGCGAGAGATCTTGCGGACGCCCGCCCGCGCGACCACGACGACGCGGCATCGCTCCAGCGGCGCGACCTCGCGAGCGCGAGCGCGCGAACCGTCACAACCGAAGCCCCCGACGATCGACCTCCGCGACAGACCTCCCTTCGCCGCACACGCGCCGCGGTCCGGAGCCCGCGGCTCCGCGTCGGCGCTCGCCCGCGTTCTCCTGTCCGCCGCGTGGTTTCAGCGCCTGTCGCCGCGCCGCCGACGAGTCGAGCGCGACCCCGCACATCGGCGCACGGATCCGCCCCGCCGCCGCGCAGCGCACAACGCCGACGATACGCGAGATACTGCGACAGAGGCCCCGCGGCCCATGGGCCCGCGCGCGCCTCGCTTGGCTCGACACTATCCCTCTGTCTCCGTCGTGCGCACGCCCTCCGCCACGCTCCTGACGACCTGCGCGCGGACCCTCGCGGTCTTCGGCGCCGGTGCTGTCGCCGCGCCGCTCGCCGCCCACGCCGACGGCCCCTGCCCCGAGGAGCACGGCGCCCTCGAGGAGCGCGACGAGGACGAGGACGAGGACGAGGACGAGAAGAAGAAAGAAGAAGCGACGGCGACCGATGACGACGACGAGCCCGTCGAGGGCACCAAGGGCCGCTCCGACGACGGCGACGAGCACCTCCTCGACAGCCACGCCCGCGGCTCCGCCGGCCGCGGCTCGATCGGCGGCGGCGCGACCTCAGCGATGAAGACCGAGCAGCCGACGAGCGAAGGGAAGAGCAAGGACGGCGCCAAGCCCTTCGACGAGCTCGACGTCCGTGTCATCGGCTCGCTCAGCTTCAACGCCAACTACCGCACCTGGCCGAACGCCGACGGCACCGGCGTCGAGGGCCCGGCCGTGAGCTTCGAGCGCATCGCCTTCGGCCTCGAGGGGACCTACCGCGGCTTCATCATCTCGGCCGACTACCGCTTCTACGGCAAGTACGGGACGATCCACCACGGCTACATCGGCTACAAGAAGAGCGACCTCTTCGAGATCGACGTCGGGGTCCACCGCGTGCCCTTCGGCATCCTCCCCTACGCCTCGCACAACTGGTTCGAGACGCTCCCCTACTACGTCGGCCTCGCCGACGACTACGACCTCGGGATCAAGACGATCACCCAAAAGGGCGGCCTCGACCTGCAATTCGGCTACTACATCCAGGCCGAGCGCTCGCAGTTCGGGCGCACGCTCGACAGCTCGCGCTACAGCTACGACCTCGTTCTCACCGACGAGACCGAGCTCGGTGACTCCGGCGTCATCAGCCCGCAGACCAACAAGGAGAAGCACGCCGCCGTCGCGCGCGTCGCCTACTCATGGGAGCACGAGGGCGAGGACTCGAGCGAGGTCGGCTTCTCCGGGCAGTTCGGCGGGATCCACAACGCGACGACCCAGAAGTACGGCAGCCGCTGGGCGGCCGCGCTCCACTACAACGGCTGGTACCGCCGCTTCAACCTCCAGGTCGAGGCCCTCTACTACCAATTCCGCCCGAACAACCCCGCCGGCCAGTCGCGGGA
>JAGQIT010000519.1:3983-4338 GCA_020431135.1 Myxococcales bacterium
TGGGTGATGTTCTACAATGATCATAGCTTCATGCTGAAGCCGACCGCGGGCTTCGCCCGCACGCACATGAACGTCACGGGGATCCTCCTCGCCAACCGCTTCGTCTACATCTACCTCGACACCGCGACCGGGCGAAACCACCCGTGGTTCAGCCCCGAGTACGGCAACGCCCTCGCCCAGGGCGAGGACGATCCGAAGTGGTGGCTGTGGGTGAACCTCAGCCTCGGCTTCTATATGTAGTGTGTCGCGGCGGGCCGCCGCGTCGTCAGGGCGCCCGCGCAGGCGCGCGGAGAACGACGAGCTCGCGATCGTGGCCGGCGACGATGACCTCGGCGACGCCGTCGCCGTCGAGGTC
>JAGQIT010000520.1 GCA_020431135.1 Myxococcales bacterium
CCGTCGGCTGCTCGGGCGCCGCCGCGAGGGCAGCCGCCGCGCCGTCACCGGACGTCGGCCCCGTCGGCGTGACCGCGGCGTCGCTGACGTCCACCGCCTCGAGCTCGGCCTCCACCGGCTCCAGCTCCGGCGCCAGCGGCAGCGCCTCCTCTTCCTGGCCGATGCGGAGGAACTTCTCGAGCCGCGCGATGTGGCCGAAGATGAAGTAGAGGCCGGGGATGAGGACGACGCCGAAGACGGTGCCCATCACCATGCCGCCGAGCGCCGACGCGCCGATCGTGTTGTTGCCGACCGCGCCGGCGCCCTTGGCCACGACCAGCGGGTAGAGGCCGGCGACGAAGGCGAACGAGGTCATCAGGATCGCCCGGAAGCGGGCCCGCGCGCCGGCGACCGCCGCCTCGAAGACGCTCGCCCCTTGGCGCCGCGTCTGGATCGCGAACTCGACGATCAGCACCGCGTTCTTGCCGAGGAGACCCACGAGCATGACGAGGCCGACCTGGGCGTAGATGTCGTTGGCGAGGCCGAGCGTCTGGAGGAGGACGAAGGAGCCGAAGACGCCGGCGGGCAGCGACGTGATCACCGCGAGCGGGAGGACGAAGCTCTCGTACTGCGCCGCGAGCACGAGGTAGACGAAGACGAGGACGATCCCGAAGATGTAGATGGCCTCGTTGCCGCGCCGCGCCTCGTCGTACGACAGGCCCTCCCAGGCGACGTCGTAGCCGTGCGGCAGGACCTCGGCCGCGACCTCCTTCACCGCGTCGACCGCGTCGCCCGTCGTGTAGCCGGGCGCGTTGTTCCCGCGGATCGCCGCCGAGTTGTACATGTTGTAGCGGGTGATCTCGTTCGGCCCCTGCCGCTTCTTCAGGGTCATGAACGCCGAGTACGGGACCATCTCGCCGGCGTCGTTCTTGACGTACATCTTGAGGACGTCGCTCGGCAGCGCGCGGTACTCGGGCAGCGCCTGGACGTAGACCCGGTAGAAGAAGCCGAAGCGGATGAAGCCCTGCTCGAAGTTGCTGCCGATCATCAGCGCGAGGTTCTCCATCGCCGAGGCGATCGAGACGCCCTTCTGCATCGCCTTCTGGTTGTCGACGACGAGCTCGTACTGCGGGTAGTTGGCCGCGTAGAAGGTGAAGAGGCCGGTGAGCTCCGGGCGCTCGCGGAGCGCGTCCATGAAGTCCTGGTTGATGCGGTCGAACTCGTAGTAGTCGGTGCTCGCGGTCTTATCGATGAGGCGGAAGGAGACGCCGCCCGCCGCGCCGTAGCCGGGGACCGCCGGCGGCTCGAAGAACTCGACGATCGCGCCGATGTCCTTGGCCTCCTCCTCGAGCTCCTCGATGACCTCCTTCACCGACTTGTCGCGCTCGGACCAGTCCTTGAGGTTGATGAGGCAGGTGCCGGCGTTCGACGCTCGACCCTCGGTGAGGATCTCGTAGCCCGCGAGCGCCGACACCGACTCGACCTCTGGGATCTCCTCGGCGATCTTCTGGAGCTCGCCGGAGACCGCGTTCGTCCGCTCGAGGGTCGTCCCCGGCGGCGTCTGGATGATCGCGTAGATGATCCCCTGGTCCTCGTTGGGCACGAAGCCCGCGGGCAGCACCTTGCTGACCTGGAAGATGCCGAAGACGAAGAGGCCGAGGATCAGGATCGTCAGGTAGAAGCGCCCGAGGATCGCCCGCATGACGCGGACGTAGATCGACGTCACCCAGCCGAAGACGCGGTTGAAGCCGCGGATGAAGAGGGTGATCGGGTTGCGGCTCTTGGTGTCGCCGTGGACCGGCTTGAGGATCATGACCGAGAGCACCGGCGTCAGCGTCAGGGCGATGAAGCCGGAGAGGACGATCGCCGAGGCGATGGTCACCGAGAACTGGCGGTAGAAGACGCCGACCGGCCCGGGCATGAAGGCGACCGGGACGAAGACCGAGGTCATCACCAGGGTGATGGCGATGATCGCCCCGCTGATCTCGCTGAGGACCTCCTTGGTCGCCTCGTAGGTGCCGAGGTGCTTGGCCTCCATCTTGGCGTGGACGGCCTCGACGACGACGATCGCGTCGTCGACGACGATGCCGATCGCGAGAACGAGGGC
>JAGQIT010000521.1:0-13785 GCA_020431135.1 Myxococcales bacterium
GCAAGAAGTACAAGCGCTGCCACGGCGTCGGCTAGCGCGCGGCCTCACGCCGGCGAACCGAGACGCCGCCCCGCCTGCGTCGAGCGCTGGAGGAGCGGCGTCCGCCCGTTCACCGAGCCGTCGCTGCGGCGTGAGGCCTAGCGGCCCGCCTCCGCCGCGGCGCAGGCGGTCTCGACGATCGGCGCCTGCGCTCGTCGCCGCCCGACGCGGCGTCGAGCCCGACCTCCGGCCGCTGCCCGGACCGCGGCGCCGCAGCTAGCGACCCTCGGGCGACGCGCCCACGCCCCATGAACCTGGCCTCTACGCCATGCCCGCGGCGACCAGCGCAGGGAGCTCGCGGAGCGCCTCCGGGTCGCGCACCGGCGGCCCGTGCCCGGTGATCAGCAGCGCAGGCGGCCGCCGTCGGAGCTCGGCGCAGAGCCACGCGCTGTACGCCGACCGCCCGCGCCCGAGGAGCACGAGGCGCGAGCCGACGTAGTTGACCGCGAGCCCGGGGCGAAAGCCCATCAACGCGAAGAGGCGGCGCTCGATCGGCCCCGGCGGCAGCGCCTCGAGGTTGAGCACGATGTCGGTGAGCGACCACAGCAGCCCCTCGTCGACGGCGACCCGCATCACCACGTCCGGGCGCTTCATGTGTTCCGGGACGAAGAGCTCGACGTCGTCGGGGAGGCGCTCGGTGAGCGCCGTCAGCGGGCGCACCGTCGTCCCGCGGGCGCAGCGCTCGCCGACCCGCGCGGCCGCCCGCGGATCGGCGTAGACGCCCGCGGACGGGTAGCGCTCGGTCGCCGCCGGGAGGCCGCCGCGGTGGAAGCCGTTCGGGGCGACGATCGCCGCGACCTCGCCGTGCTCGTCGAGCGCCGCGAGGGCCTCGTCGCTGCCCTTTGGACCAGGTGGGCTGAGGAGCAGGAGCTCGCCGGCGCGGAGCTCGACGGCGACGGCGTTCGCCCGCCCGCTCGCGCCGACGGCGTACTCCCAGCGGCGGACCCTCCCCTGCGCGTCGATGGGCTCCCACACAGACATCGTCGCGCGACTCTAGCAGCCGCCGACGTCGCGCCGCCAGCGTGAACACGACGCAAGGACGGCGCGCAGACGCCCGACCGCGCCGCGTCCGGCGACGGTCGATTTGCGCATCCCCGAAGATCACCTATGTTGATCCTTGAGACGTCGACACACCAAAGGGAGTGGTCGTACGCAGACTTCAATTCAAACACTGCACAGTAAGGAAATCCGAGATGTTCAAGAATGCCATGATCCTGTCCACCCTCACAGGCCTCCTCGCGCTCACGCCCACCGGCTGTGACATGGCCGACGCGGGCGGCGGCGATCAGGCGCGCGCCGAGACCGAGGTGCTCTTCTCCCTCCGCGACCTCCGCGATCCCACGACGACGCCAGACGTCCCCCACGACGACCTCCGCGCCGCGAACGCCCTGCCGCTGCCTGAGATCGCCGCGACGGCGACCCCCGCCCCCGACGATCCGACGGACGTCGGCCTCGGCGTCGAGACCGCGTCGGATCGCGACATTCGCGGCGACCTGGCTGAGGTCCAGCGCTCGCTGCAGATCTACGGCGAGTGCGCGACGGCCTGCGGCGAGGACCCGGACGAGCGCCGCACGGACGTCCAGTCGTGCATGCTCTCGTGCCGCAACGTCGCCGAGTCGAACGGCGTCACCCCGGGCTCACCGGCCCACGACCTCGTCCTCGAGCTCGACGTCTGCCTCGACACCTGTGAGGACGCCGACGTCGACCGCGAGACCAACCGCGAGACCTGCCGCCTGAACTGTGAGGTCGTCTACTTCACAAATACTGCGACGCTCAAGGCTGGGGCCGCGGAGCCCAGCGCGAGCTACCCTGGCTGCTAGTTGAGACGCCGCCTCGCCCTGCGGCGAGGAGCCTCGCGGCCGCTCGCGCGTCGGCGACCGCGAGCGCCACGGCCGCGTCATCGCCCCGCTCCCGCCGGGGAGAGCGGGGCGCACTCGCCAGCGAAGCGCCGGTTCGTAGTGCTATCAATGCGCATGCGCTCCCTTCGACGCCCCGCCTCCTTCGCCCTGCTCTGCCTCGTCGTCGCCGCCTGCGGCGATGACATGGCCTCGACCGAGACCGCGACGACCGCGACCTCCACCGCGACGACGCAGGCGACGACGATGACGTCGACGTCGACGGCGACCTCCGCCGCGACCACGGGCACCTCGACGTCGAGCGGCAGCGAGAGCGCCGGCGAGACGACGACCACCACCACCGGCGAGACAACCACCACCACCGGCGACCCCACGACCTCGACCACCGGCCCCGTGGAGACCGACAGCGACCCGTCGACGACGGAGCCCGTGACCACGACCGACACGTCGACGACCGGCGACCCGCTGCTCTGCGAGCCGGGGAGCCAGGCCTGCGTCGACGCGGACAACTTCCAGATCTGCGCCGACGACGGCCTGAGCTGGGGCGAGCCGATGCCCTGCGCCCCCAAGGAGGGCTGCCTCGCCGGCCAGTGCGTGCCGCTGTGCGAGCTCGTCCAGGCCGAGCCGAGCTCGATCGGCTGCTCCTTCTTCGCCAACCGCATGGACAACCTCCACGCCAACCAGCCGGACTCGCTGATCGTCGGCAACGTGTCGACCGATCAGACGGCCTCCGTGCAGCTCTACTTCGTCCCCAACGGCGGCGGCGCGGAGCAGCCCCAGGGCGGACCGGTGAACGTCGCGCCGAGCGGGACCCACACCTTCACCATGGACAACGCGCAGATCGAGAGCGTGACGACGATCCGCAAGGGCGGCGTCTACCGGGTCGAGAGCGACCTCCCGCTCGTCGCCTACCTCCACTCGCCGATCGGCTCGCAGGCGACCAACGACGCGTCGATGCTCCTCCCCGAGCACGCCCTCACCGGCAACTACGTGATCGCCTCGTACCCCGGGACCTTCCCGACCCACTACCCGAGCTACTTCACGGCGATCGCCACCGAGAACGGGACGACGCTGAACATGGTCGCGGGGATCGCCACCGCGGGCGGCGGCGGCGTCCCGGCGCTCGCAAAGGGCGACGCGGCGGACATCGCCCTCGACCGCTACGACACCCTCAACGTCGTCGTCTCGGTCAACTACACCGACCTCTCGGGGACGATCATCGCCGCCGACAAGCCGGTGTGGGCCGTCGGCGCGACGGAGTGCGGCAACGTCCCGATGTACCCGACGGTCTACTGCGATCACCTCGAGGAGGTGAGCATCCCCCTCGAGTACTGGGGCGACACCTACGTCGGCGCCCACGCGCCCACGCGCGGCAACGAGACCTACTACTGGCGGGTGTACTCGGGCGACGCCGCCGTGACCGTCGACACCGCGCCGGCGCAGCCTGGCTTCCCGGTCACGCTCGACAAGGGCGAGTACTACCAATTCGGCACGAAGGAGAGCTTCATCTTCACGGCCGACGGCCCCTTCATGCCGGTGCAATACCTCGAGGGACAGAACGGCGGCGCCGGCACGGGCGATCCGTCGATGTACCAGATGGTCCCGACCGAGCAGTTCCTCAGCTCCTACGCGTTCGTCACCGGGACCAACTACAACCAGCACTACGCCCAGATCATCCGCCCGGTCGGCGGCGCCGACGTGCTCGTCGACGGCGACACCGTCACCGGCTACTACACGGTCGGCGACTACGAGGTCGCGGACTGGAGCATCAGCGAGGGCGCCCACTTCGCGACGAGCGCGGATCCCTTCGGCGTCATCCAGATCGGCTACACGCCGGTGACCTCGTACGCCTACCCGGGCGGGCTCCGCCTCAAGGTGATCAACCCGCAGTAGGACTAGAACACGCCCTCAGCCGCGCTCGAGGGCGTCGGCGAGCGCCGCGACGAGCTCCGCCGGCGTGAAGGGCTTGGCCAGGAACGCGAGGCCGCTGCGGCTGATCTCCTCGATCGTAGCGACGTCCGCGTAGCCCGAGATGAGGAGCGCGCGGACGTCGGGGCGGCGCTCGCGGATCCGGCGGACGACCTCGGTGCCGCCGAGCCCCGGGATGATGACGTCGGAGATCACGAGGTCGAAGGCGAGGCTCGGATCGCCGGCGAGCGCGACCGCCTCGTCGCCGCGTGACGCCTCGGCGACGACCTCCGCGCCGACGCTGCGCAGGATCTGAGCGACGACCTCGCGGACCGCCCGCTCGTCCTCGACGAGGAGCACACGAACGCCGAGGCGAGCTGGCGCGCGAGCCTCAGGGCGCAGGGTCGCCTGCATCCGCTCGAGGGTCCGCGGCAGGTAGATCGAGAAGGTCGAGCCAACGCCGACGGTCGAGTCGACGACGACCTGCCCGCCCGCCTGGACGGCGAAGCCGTAGACCATCGCCAGGCCGAGGCCCGTGCCCTTCCCCACCGCCTTGGTGCTGAAGTAGGGCTCGAAGATCTGACGCTGGAGCGCCTCCGGGATCCCCGGCCCGTCGTCGCGGACGCGGATGACGATCCAGTCCCCCGGCGGCACGTCCCCCGCGCGATCAATCCGCAGGAGCGAGGTCTCGACGCGGATCGCCCCGCCGTCGTCGAGCGCGTCGCGGGCGTTGACGACGAGGTTGACGAGGATCTGCTCGAGCTCGCCGCGATCGATGCGGACGCGCGCCCCTGCCTGGAGATCGAAGGTCAGCTCGATCGACGACGGGACCAGGCGCCGGAGCAGGCGCTGCGCGTCGCTCACGGCGGCGTCGATGTCGACGACCTGCGGCGCGGCGAACTGCCGGCGCGAGAAGGTCAGGAGCTTGCGGGTCAGCTCCGCCGCCCGTCCGGCCGTGTCGCGGATCTCGCGGAGCTGCGCCCGCTGCTTGCCCTCGAGCTCCTCCTCGAGCAGCGACGACGCGACCATGATCACCGTCAGGAGGTTGTTGAAGTCGTGGGCCACGCCGCCGGCGAGGCGGCCGACGCCCTCCATCCGCTGCGCGTGCCGGAGCTGCTCCTCGAGGGCGACCTGGGCCGAGCGGTCGCGGATAAGCGCGATCACCTGCGGCGCCGCGCCGGGCAGCCGCCGCGCCCGGATCTCGACCGCGACCCCGCCGCCCGCGGCCTTCTTCAGGCGCGACTCGAAGGTCACGTCGCGATCGTCGAGGGCTCGCTTGAGCTGGGCGCGCACCGCCACGCGCGCGTCGTCGTCGGCGACGAAGCTCGTCAGCTCGGCCGCCTCGCGGACCCGCGCCCCGAGCAGCGCCTCGGCCGCCTCGTTCGCCTGGAGCACGCGGAGGTCGGCGTCGACGACCACGAGCGCGTCCGGAGCGAAGCGCGTCAGCTCCTGATAGCGCGCCTCGGCCTCGCGGTGGCGCTCGCGGGCCATCGACGAGGCGAGGAGCGCCGCGGCCTCGCGCAGGAGCTCGTCGAAGATCCCGCGGGCCCGCCCCGCGAGCTCGCCGCGCGCCCGCGGGTAGATCGCGAAGGCGACGCCGATGAGCTCGCCCTCCGCCCGCAGCGCGCCCTGGAGCGCGACCTCGCAGCCGCAGAGCGCCGCCAGCTCGCTATCGAGGCCGCCGTCGCTGCGAGCCACGAAGCGCGCCGGAGCGTCGGGCTCGCGGAGCTCGTCGAACACCGCCTCGGCCCTGGCCCCCGTCAGCACCAGGTGACCGCCGCGATCGACCCCGCGCTCGCCCGCCGCGATCACCCGCAGCGCCGCGCCGTCGACCAGCGCGAGGGCGACATCGTCGGCGCCCGCGACCTCGGCGAGGACCTCACGGACGCGGCTGACGACCTCATCGAAGCCGGCGCCGGCGCGGAGGAGCAGGTTGCGCCGCGTGAGGAGCTCGTTCTGGTTCTGGATCCGATCGATGAGCCCGCGGTAGCTCGCGACGAGAACGCCGAGCTCGTCGGTCGACCGCGGACGCAGGGCGTCGACGTCGACGGTCGCCATGTCGCCGCCGCGGATCGCCGCGCGCAGCGGCGCGAGCGACTGGCGAAACGAGCGCACCGCGAGGACCGCCCCCCCGATCGCGATCAGCTCGAGGAGCACCCAGACGGCGAAGGTCCCGACGCTGAAGAAGCCCGTCGCGGTCCAGTAGTACTGGACGAGCACGGTGTCGATGAGCAGCGGCGCGAGGGCGCCGATGAGGAAGACCTTGGTCGTGATCGGCACCTGCGCGCGGCGCAGCTCGATCGCCGCGAAGGCCTCGCCGAAGAGGTCGATCGTCCGGAGGAAGATCGGCAGGCCGACGATGATCGAGACGACGAGCGAGACCAGCTCGATGCGAAACCAATCGATGAGCGCCGGCTCGAAGCCGTAGGCCAGGTTTGCGCTCCACATCACCGCGACCGGCGCGAGGAGGAGATAGACGACGAAGAAGAGCCAGAAGTCGAGGGGGAAGCGCCGCCCGCGGGCGACCGCGGCGCTGCGCCAGCGCGCGTCGGTCGGGTCCTCGAGATGAGCGACGATCGGCCGGGCGAAGCGGACGAAGTAGCGCTCGGCGCCGACCAGCGCGACCACGCAGAAGACCGGCAGCGGCAGCGTCGTGAACATCGCCGCGACCTCCCCGCGCTCGAAGAGCTCGACGACGAGGACAAGGAAGCCGAGGCCGAAGATCGGCGGGATCGCCCAGGCCGCGACGATCAACGCGCGGAACCGACGGAGGAATTGGGCGGCGGTCAACGGCACGCCGCTCGATTGTAGACCATCGCCGCCGCCGCCAATGCTCGGAGTTCGCCCCGCGCCCGCGACTCACGGTCAATGGCGGTAGTTAGGCGCGCTCACAGGATCATGAATGGGCCGGTGACGCCGTCCCGCCGCGGCTGTTCAACGTTAGCGCCGCCCATGCCCCGAAGTGTGCGCATTCCGAGGCCCACGCCCGGAGCCGCGGTGCGTCCGCAGACGCTGACGACACGCGGCCCGCGGAGGACGCTTCCGGCGGGCCGACGCGAGGTCTCGCGCCGCGGACGTCCGCCCTCGGCCTCGCCGAAGCGCCGCCGTACCGCGCGCACAGCCCCTCAGCCGCCCTTGATCGCCGCGCCGCGCTCCTCGGCGCGCTCCCACATCCGGATGTAGCCCTCGGCCGAGCGGAAGAGCGGCTCGAGGTCCGCGTCCGAGGCGGCGTCGCGGCGGGCGTCCTCGATGAGCTCCGGCATCAGGCCGATGTGGACCAGCCCCTCGTAGTTGAAGTCGAGGGTCCGGTTGCCGATCACCGGCTGCGTGAACTCGACGTCGCCGGCCATCGACAGGAAGGGATAGGTGACCGGGTCCGCCTGCTCGGTCGGACAGGCGCCGTCGCCGAAGCGCGGGCCGCGGGCGCCGGCGAAGCCGTTGAGGTCGAAGCCGAAGCCCTCCGCCGGGTAGCCGCCGTTGTCGGCGATCTGCTGGATCCGGCCGATGAAGCCGGAGATCGTCGACCCCGGGGCGTCGCCGCGGCAGCGGCCGAGGCCGGTCTTCGACACGCCGCCGAGCGCGTAGAGCTGGCCGTTGAAGTTGCGCCCGTGGGTGCCGGCGGCCGGGTAGTCGTTCTCCTCGAGGATCTCGAAGGCCCGCTTGTACGACCACTGCGGCAGGTGGTCGACCTCGATGATCATCCCGCGCAGCATCAGCTCGTGGATCAGCGTCTCGCCGAGGTCGGTCAGCGTCGCGTTCTGGCAGTACTCGCCCTCGAGCGGCGGCGCCGAGACCTGATCGAAGTACGGCAGGATCGTCATCAGCGGGGCGTCGACGTAGCCCGAGAGGTCGAGCGGCGGCTCGCTGAGATACTCGTCGCGCGGCATGTTGAGGCCGCCGAAGAAGACGTCGCCGCGGTCGAAGCCGTCGCTCACCTCCGGCGGGCAGGCGTCGGTGAAGTTCGACCAATGGCTGCTGTTGAGAACGTTGCCGAGCTCGATAAACGCCCTGTCGCCGTCCCCCGGACCGAAGGCGTTGTCGTACTTGTGCACCGGGAAGATCGCCCGGATCCCGCGCTCGTGGTAGGCGTCGAGCTGGGCGCGGACGTAGTCGGCGTCGCAGGTCGGCGAGTCGGCGTTCGGGGTCAGCTTGCAGCGGAAGAGGTCCGAGGTCTCGATGCCGAGGATCACCGCCATCTTGCCGCCCTCGATGACCTCGCGCGCCTCCTCGGGGGTGTGGACGATGCGGAAGAAGCCGAGCCCGGGGCCGCCGGCCTGGGCGTCGATGTAGCGCTCGAGGTTGTAGGTCTCGTCGATGATCCGATCGACCGCGGTCATGTCGCTGCAGTCGTAGCGGGTCGGCTGGAGGCCCTCGCCGGCGGTGAAGTTGCAGATCACCGAGTTGGTCGTCGCGTGCTGGACGACGAGGCGGAGGCCGCCGAGGTAGGCGCGCTCGAGCCAGCGGTAGTACTGGGTCTGGTGGGTCGAGCGCGTCGGTCCGTTGGGCCAGCCGGTGAACTCCGGGTAGCCGTCGGTCGCGTGGTTGTCCTCGGCGAGCTCGCCGGCGATCAGGTCGGGGATAAGCGAGGTCAGGTCGGCGCTCTCGGCCCCCGCCGAGTCGAAGGCGTAGCCGAAGAAGTCCTTGCGGCCCATCTCGCCGTGGACGAAGTCGCAGTCCGGCAGCGCGTGCTCGACCCCGAGCGGGTGGAAGGCGCCGCCGTGGAAGATCCCGCCGCCGCCGAAGGCGAAGTTCGAGAGGATGTGCGAGTGGGTGTCGACGACGCCGTAGAGGTCGCCGTCCTCGTGGGTCGTCTTCATCACCGCGCCGCTCGCGTCGAGGGTGAGCTCGGGGTGCGGGACGCAGCCCTCCGCCGCCTCGAAGGCCACGGGCAGGCCCTCGGCGCCGAGGCCCGCGTCGGTGAGGAGGAGGTCGTTACGGTGGTTGCGGAGCTGGTAGGAGCCGAACTCGACGACCGACGACTCGGGCCGCCAGATCGCCCCCGAGACGTAGGTGTCGTCGACCAGCAAGACGTCGGACTGGAGGCTCGTCTGCCGGAGGAGCGGCCCGTCCTCCGCGACCAGGTAGCCGCCGCCGGCGTCGTAGAGGAGGTAGGCGCCGAGGTCCGCGGCCTTCATCGTGAAGCGGGCGGCGCCGCCCTGATCGCCGGCGAAGGTGTAGCCCGTGCCCGCGCCGTCGGCCGTCAACCACCGCTCGCCGGAGCGGACCGTGTAGCAGCCGCCGGCGAAGCCGTAGACGTCGAGCTCGGGCGGCTCGCCCGTCGTCTCGCCGGTCTCGGTCGCCTCAGTCGCGGTGCCAGTGTCGGTGTCGCCGGTCGTGCCGCTGCCCTCGGTCGCGGACTCGTCCCCGCCGCCGCCAGGTGAGGTGCATCCGACGAGGGACGCGGTGGTGAGGGCGAGGAGCAACGAGACTAGGCGCATGCCCGCAACCTAGCAGCCCGCGGCGCGGCCTACCATCGTCTCGTCGACCGCCGGCTCGCCGCCCCGGCGCCCTACGGCCACGGCGGCGGCAGGCCGTCGACGTCGGGATCGGGGACGGTCCCGCAGGCCCCCGCCTCGCAGCCGGGCGTCTCCTCCGGACACATGCAGGTCACCTCCTCGCAGGTGACCTCGGGGACCTCGACCCAGACGACCTCGTCGATTGTCCCCTTGGGGACGGCGTATAGATGGAGGGCGCTGTCGAAGTAGTCGCAGTAGCAGTGATCCGAGTGGATCCAGGCGTGGAGCTCGAGGGTCGTGTCGCAGCGCTTGGCGCCGAGGAGCTGGTAGCCGCCCTCATAGGGGCAGGCGACCGACTCGCCGCGACCGACGATGTCGGTGACCGCGAAGTCGACGTCCGGGGCCGGGTCGGGGCCGTTGAAGACGCACTCGTCGACGAAGGTCGCCCAGGTCTCGGCGTCCTGGATGAGGATCGCCTCGCCGACCGGACAGAAGCCGACGTAGTTGGCCTCGATCTCGCCCTCCGGCCAGATCTCGCAGGCGCCGTCCGTCTCCCCGCCCGTCGAGCTGCTCGAACTCGAGCTCGTGCTCGTGCTCGTGTCCGTGCTCGTCGTGCCGTGCTCGCCGCTCGTGCTGCTGCCGACGCTGCCGCCGGTGCTGCTCGTCGACGCGCCCTCGGTCGTCATCGTCGTCGCGGTCGTCGTCGCCGAGCCCTCCGAGGCCGTCTCTCCCGGGCCTCCTTGGCAGGCGAGCGCCAAGGCGCCGAGGAGCGCCACAGCGCCGAGGCGCGGGTGGAGGCGGTGTTCGTCGGGCGTCGAGCGGCTCTCGAGGGTTCGTCGCACTCCGCTTCCTAGCCCATGTCGCGCCGCCTAGGGGCGCGTTGTTCAGGCGCGGAGCGCGGGGATTTTGCGCGGCCGCGCGGTCGCTACCGCGCTCGCGCGGATGCGCCCCGCGAGCCCGCGCAACGCCGGGAGGATCACCGTGCGCGCGCCGTCGCGGCGCAGGAGCGCCTCCCCCGTCGGATCGAGGCGCCCGTGGATCGCCAAGCGGTCGCTCGCCTCGCCGTCGATCGTCGCGTCGGCCTCCGCCTGCGCCGCCGCGATCGCGGCGGCGACGAGCGCATCCGCGTCCGCGTCCGCGAGCCCGCCCTCCTCGATCGCCCAGCGGACGAAGCCCCAGGCGAGCGCCGCGTGCTCGAGCTCATCGTCGGCGATCCTCCGGAGAACCTGGGCGACCGCGGGGTCCGTCGCCGACGCGGCGACGACCCCCGCCTGAAGGGCAGCGAGGGTCTCGCCGACGCAGCCCTCCACGAGCGCCCGAGCGACGAGCGACGGCAGCGCGGCGCCGTCGTCGAGGGCCGCGTCGATCGCCAGCGGACCGGGCCCGACCGGTGCGCCGCCGTAGGCCGCGGCCAGGCTGAAGCACAGGCGCGCGTGCTCGACCTCGTCGGCGAGGGCGCGCTGGGCCCCCGAGACCAGCTCCGCCGGCGCGCCGACGGCGAGGAGCTCGAGGATGAAGCGGGCGAAGGACGCGACCGACGCATGCTCCGCGAGGCCGTCGTCGGTCCACGCGTCGGCGAGGCGCTCGCGGGTCGCCGCGTCGAGGGCGTCGAGCGAGGGGCTGACGCTCACCGACCACTCGCGCCCCGTCGCCGCCTCGGCGACGCGAGCGAGCGAGCCGACGCTGAAGGGGCGGCCGCAGCCGAGGCTCGGGGTCCCGACTGGAGCGCTCGCGTCGCTCGCCCAGGCCGCCGACCGGCACGCGAGGGCGTCGAGGGCGAGGGCGTCGACGACCGGCGCCTCGAGCGTATGAACGATCCTCTCGAGCAAGAGCGTCCGCGGATCCATGGCGGGACGATACCAGCCGGGGCCGTCGACGAGCCCCGGATCGCCGGCTGGCGATCCCGCTCGCCGACGCGCCGCGGGCCGACGAACGCCGTCACGCGAGACGTGGCGGCGTCGGCCGTCGAGACCACGACCAGGCTCACGTCGCGGGTGGATCCATCATGTCTCTTGAGACAGAGATATCGACGCGCCGCCGGAGGTCTGAGCGGGCGCCTGGGCGCGCGGCGCCGGGGAGAGATGGGGGATGGAGCCCCCCGCGGTCGGGGCGAGGCGCCGACAGGCGCGAGCTTGCGCCGCGACGCCTCGATCGCCGTCGCTGGCGACGCCAGACGAAGTTGGATCGATGCGCCGGTGTCGCGGCCCTAGAGCATCGAGCAGTCGATCGGCTCGTTGACCACACATACGTTCTCGAGCGGCTCGCCGGCGAGGCGAGCGTAGGCCCAGTCGCGCTGCAGGGTCAGCGACTCGATCGCCCCCTCGACGTGACCGGCGCCGGCGCACTCGATGTGCTCGATCCGATAGCCCTGCCCGCAGAGCACCGGGATGTCGGCGCGGATCAGCGGCGAGTAGACGAGGTCGTCGATCTCGCCGAGGGTGATGAGGACCGGCGTGTCGCGCACGCGCTCGATCGCCGCGGTCCGCAGCGTCGCCCGCTCGAGCATGCACCCCCAGACGCCGAGCCCGTCGATGTCGTCGACCGCGAGGCGATCGCGGAGCCACTTGGAGTAGACCTCGTCGACCGAGCCGACCATGTCGAGCTGGTCGAAGGAGCAGCTCGAATCGAGGAGCGAGGGGAGCTGGACGTCCCAGGGGGCGGTGAGCGCCTCGGAGAGCGGGCTCTGGGCCTCGTACCAGTCGTGGTTGCCGACCAGCGCGGCGGCGAGGGCCCCGGTCGCCGGGCTCAGGCCGCTCGACGCGTACTTGGTGAGGCCGTAGGTGTCGGTCGGCGGGACCGCGGCGACGACCGCGACGACGTCGATCTCGGGGGCGTAGTGCGGCGCGTAGCGATCGGTCCAGAGCGCCGCGAAGCCGCCCTCCGACGCGCCCCAGAGGATCGTCCGGGCCTCCGGCTCGACCGGGAAGTCGGGGTCGCCCTCGCCGCCGGCGAAGCGGTAGAGCGCGCGGATCGAGTCGAGGGAGGCGATCGCCGTCGGCTCCGGGACGACGTAGGGGTGGAAGATCCCCGACGGCGCGCCCCAGCCGTTGAGGCCGAGGTAGTCGGGGGCGACCGCGACGAAGCCGAGCGCGGCCATCAGGAGCGGGACGAAGCCGCCCTGGGGATCGGCCGTCGGCCCGCACATGTCCGTAAAGCCAGTTGTTCCGTGGAGCCAGACGCCGACCGGCAGCGACCCCTTGAGGTCGGTGGGGACGGCGATGAAGCCGGTCGCCTCGACCGCCTCGCCGCGATCCTGGGTGACGTAGCGGATCAGGTAGAGGCGGGCGCCGCTGCTGACCGGCCCGAGCTTCTCGAAGCCCTGCTGCGCGAGGAGGAGGTTGATCTCGTCGGCGCTGAACTCGAAGAGCTCGGTCCAGTCGAGGATCCGCCCCATCTCGTCGGCGTCGACCAGCGGGTACTCGGCGAGGCCGCAGCCGCCGACCGGGAAGGGGTTGTCGAGGCCGCCGCTGGTCTCGCCGTCGCTCTCCGTTCCGGTCGCGCCCCCGCTCCCGTCCCCGGTGGTCGCGGTCGAGGTGGCGCTCTCGCTCGCGCCCGTCGTCGCCTCACCGGTGCTCGCGCTCGCGCCGGTCGACGCGTCGTCGCCGTTGCAGCCGGCGAGCCCGAGGGCGAGCGCGGCGAGGAGCGAGCACGGGAGGGGCGCGGCGGCGAGCATAGGGCGGCAGATCATGCGGCTCACTATAGCGCCGGGCGCCCGCGGAGAGGCGCCTCGCCGACGCCCGCGGGTTGGGTGCTCCTGGCCCCTGGGCAAGGCGCGCTCCTCCGCTCATCGGCTGTGATACCGTATTTTCCCGCCTCGACGAGGACCTGAAGATGGATGAGAGAGTGGCGACCTCCGCAGCCCACCCGCGCGCGCTGCGATCGCTCATCCCCCTCTACATCTGGCCGCTCCTCATCGCCTGGGGACTGGTCGCCGGCTGGGCCATCGGGCTCACCGTGACCAGCCATCAGCTCCGCGACGACGTCACCCAGCGGGTCGGCTGGCTGCGGGCGCTCGACAGCGCCGATCGCTCGCTCAGCCGCCGCGGCGCCGAGGTCGAGATCGAGGATCCCGCGGGCTCGCTGGCCGCGCTCCTCCTCGAGATCCACCGGGCCGAGCCGGGACCGAGCCTCCGCGCCGACGCCGATCGCCTCCGCGACGCGCTGCGGAGCCCACCGGGCGGGGCGCTCCGCGGCGAGCGTCACCTCGAGTCGGTGATCGACGAGCTCCGCCGATCGATCCGCGGCGAGAACGCGGCGATCTCCGCCGAGCTCGGCGCGACCTGGGAGCGCCTCAACATCGCGGCCATGCTCGCGCTCGCGCTCGCCGCCCTCAACCTCGGCCTCCTCTTCGCCAACCACGTCCTCGCGCGGCGCTCGCTCGCCCTCGCCGACGATCTCCAGGTCGCGAAGCAGGCCGCCGAGGCCGCGAGCAAGGCGAAGTCGAGCTTCCTGGCGATGATGAGCCACGAGATCCGGACCCCGCTCAACGGCGTCCTCGGGATGGCTGGCGTCCTCGCCGACACCCG
>JAGQIT010000521.1:13840-14207 GCA_020431135.1 Myxococcales bacterium
CTCCTCAACGACGTCCTCGACTACTCCAAGCTCGAGGCCGACAAGATGGCGATCGAGGAGGCGCGGGTCGACGTCAGCCACGTCGTCGACGACGTCCTGACGCTCCACAGCGGCTCCGCGCGGGCCAAGGGGCTGGTCCTCGCGGCGATCGTCGACCCGTCGATCCCGCCGCGCCTCACCGGCGATCCGACCCGCCTCCGGCAGGCGCTGAGCAACCTCGTCGCCAACGCGATCAAGTTCACCGAGCGCGGCACCGTCACGCTCTCGGCGCGCCGGTCGGGCGAGGACCTGGTGTTCGAGGTCACCGACACCGGGATCGGCATGGACGAGGCCGCTCAGGCCCGGGTGTTCGAGCCGTTCTCACAGG
>JAGQIT010000522.1 GCA_020431135.1 Myxococcales bacterium
CGCTGGTCATCGAGGCCGCGGCCGCCGACGAGGCCCGCCCGGCGAGCGCCCGCGCGGTCGGCTGGGTGCGGCCGCGGTCGCCGACCTGGGAGGGCGGCACCCTCTATCACGTGGTCATCGATCGCTTCCGCGGTGACGGCGGGGCGGCGCTCGATCCCCCCGCGGATCCAGGGGCCCGCGCCGGCGGCACCCTGGACGGCGTGCGCTCTGCGATCGCGGACGGAACCTTGGACCGCCTCGGCGTCACCGCGCTGTGGCTGTCGCCGGTCTACCTCGGCCCCGACGCCGCCCGCCTCGGCCGCGACGACGAGCACCTCTACACCAACTACCACGGCTACTGGGTCGAGGACGGCCGCGCGGTCGAGCCGAAGATCGGCGGCGAGGCGGCGCTGCGCGAGCTCGTCGTCAGCGCCCACAGCCGCGGGATCAAGGTCCTCCTCGACGTCGTCCCTAACCATATCTACGAGGACAACCCGTGGGCCGCGGAGCTCGCCGCGAGCGGCGGCCTCAACGTCCGCGATCCGCTGTGCATCTGCGGCAACGACGACTGCTCGTGGGGCGAGTGGATCCAGACCTGCTGGTTCACCGACTACCTCCCTGACCTCCGCCTCAAGGACGCCGCGGTCATGGCCCAGGTCGTCGCCGACGCGGTGTGGTGGACCGAGGCCTTCGACCTCGACGGCGTCCGCATCGACGCCGTGCCGATGATGCCGCGGGCGGCGACGCGGCGGATCGCGGCGGGGATCCGCGCGAGCGCGGCGCCCAAGGACGCCACCTTCCTCCTCGGCGAGGTCTTCACCGGGCCTGGCGCTTGGGGCATCGACGCGATCCGCTACTACCTCGGCCCCGACGGCATCGACTCGGTCTTCGACTTCCCGCTGATGTGGACGATGCGCGACGTCATCGCCCACCGCACGGCCGGCTTCGAGGCGCTCGAGACGATGCTGCGCGACACGGAGGCGGCGATCGAGGGCTCCGGGGCGGTGCTCGGCCGCTTCATCGGCAACCACGACACCAGCCGCTTCGCCTCGGAGAGCGCCGGGGACCTCGGCGAGGGCGTCGATCCCTGGGTGAATCCCCCTTCGCAGCCGAGCGACCCCGCGGTCTACGAGCGCCAGGCCCTCGCCCTCGGGCTCTCGCTCACGCTCCCGGGCCTCCCCGTCCTCTACTACGGCGACGAGATCGGCCTCGCCGGCGGCGACGATCCGGACTGCCGCCGGGTGATGCCCGGCGACGCCGCCCTGACCCCCGCTCAACGGGCACTCCGCGAGCAGACCGAGCGCCTCGGCCGCCTCCGCCGCTGCCTGCCGGTGATGGCCAGCGACGTCCGCGAGACGCTCGTCGCCGACGGCGATCTCTACGCCTTCGTCCGCGACAACGGCGACGACGAGCCGCTCGTCGTCGTCGTCAACCGCGGCGACGAGCCGGCGGCGCCCGTCCTCGACCTCGGGGACCGCGGCGCGTGGGCGGGCGAGTTTGTCGACGTCCTCAGCGGCGATGTGTTCGCGATCACAGGCTCGCCCGCGCCGATCGCCGCGCCAGCGCGCTCGATCCGGGCGCTCGTGCCCGCCGCCTCCCCCTGCGCCGCCGACCCTGGTACTAGTGACCTCTAAGCCTTGATGGAGCCCTCATCGATGATGATCCGCAGCCGCGCGCTCACCTCCCTGCCTAGCCTCAGCCTCCTCGCCGTCGGCCTCGCCGTCGGCCTCGGCGGCTGCACCGACGATCCGCTGATGTCGGAGAGCGTCACCGACGGGCCGCCGACCTCGACCGAGCCCTACGATCCCTCGCAGGGGGGTGGCACCGGCTCGACCGGCGGCACCGACTCGGGGGCCAGCGACACGTCGCCGACGACGGGCGGCGAGACCACCGGCGATCCGATGCCGCCGATGTGCGACGACGCCTTCAAGCGCTGCCCCCACGAGTTCACCTACCCCGACGGCGGCGAGGGCTCCGTCGACGTCATGGGCGACTACGCCGCCGACGGCTGGACCAAGGGCCGGGCGATGGAGAGCGACGGCAGCACCTGGCGGGTGACCATCGACGTGCCGTGGGACGCCCCCGTCCAGTACAAGCTGCGGATCGACGGCAGCGACACCTGGATCCCCGATCCGAACAACCCCGACACCGTCGACGACGGCTTCGGCGGCGTCAACTCGCTGCTCGACGGCGTCACCTGCGAGTGGTGGAGCTGCGACTCGGGCAACATCGGCACCTTCGACTGGCGCGACTCGGTGATCTACTTCGTCTTCGTCGATCGCTTCAACAACGGCGACCAGGGCAACGACGATCCGATCGGCGTCGAGTTCGAGGCCGACTGGCAGGGCGGCGACTGGGCCGGGGTCAAGGCGAAGATCGACGAGGGCTACTTCACCGACCTCGGGATCAACACGCTGTGGCTGTCGGTGCCGCTCGACAACACCAACGACTCGGGCATCGGCGTCGGCGGCGACACCCACCAGTACAGCGCCTACCACGGCTACTGGCCCCAGAACTTCGAGCAGACCGAGGAGCACTTCGGGACGATGGAGGAGCTGACGGCGCTGATCGACGCGGCCCACGAGCAGGGGATCAAGGTCATCGTCGACTACGCGATGAACCACGTCCACAGCTCGTCGTCGGTCTACGCCGACAACCCGGGGTGGTTCTGGCCGAACGACAACGGCCAGGGCGGCAACTGCATCTGCGGCGAGGGCTGCGACTGGGACGCCGACGCCAAGAAGTGCTGGTTCACCGGCTACCTCCCCGACTTCAAGTACACGGACGCCGGCGCCCGCGACTTCTCGGTCAGCAACGCGATCTGGTGGATCGAGCAGACGGGGATCGACGGCTTCCGCCTCGACGCGGTCAAGCACATCGAGGACTCGTGGATGCTCGACCTCCGCGCCCGGGTCAAGGACGAGATCGAGACCCAGACCATGGAGCACTTCTACATGGTCGGCGAGACCTACACGGGCGATCGCGACCTCATCAAGTACTACGTCAAGCCGGAGATGCTCGACGGCCAGTTCGACTTCCCGCTGCGCATGAAGGTCGCCGAGAACCTGATCATGCGCCAGGGGACGATGGGCGACCTCGAGGCGTTCATGAACACCAACGACGGCTTCTACGGCACCGGGATCATGAGCACCTTCATCGGCAACCACGACATCCCGCGGGTGATCCACCTCGCCGAGGACACGCCGCTGTGGGGGAGCCCGTGGGACGGCGGCAAGGACAAGGCGTGGGAGGGCAAGCCCGGGCTGCCGGGGGGGATGTCGGCCTTCGAGCGCCTGGCCACCGCCTTCACGCTGCTGCTGACGACCCCGGGCGCGCCGCTCATCTACTACGGCGACGAGATCGGCCTGCCGGGCGCCGGCGACCCCGACAACCGCCGCTTCATGCAGTGGGACGGCTACTCCGCCGGGCAGACCTTCCTCTTCGACCATGTGAGCGCGCTGCTGGCGATCCGCGCCGACCACGAGGCGACGCGCCGCGGCACCCGCAAGACCCTGAGCGTCGACGCCGACACCATGGCCTTCGAGATGAGCGGCGGCGGCGACACGGTCTACGTCCTCCTCAACCGCAGCGACGCGGCGAAGTCGGTCGGCGGGATCCCGGGCGGCTCCTACACCGACGAGATCAGCGGCGATTCGGTCGACGGCCCGTCGGTGATGGTCCCGGCCCGCGGCTCGCGGGTGCTCGTCGCCAACTGAGCGTCCTTGTCTTCGCCGTCGGCGGCCTGCCATCATCGGCGGGCGCCGGCTTCGTCGGCGGGCGCGCGAGGTGGCTGATGTCGATCACGGTCCGAAAGATGCGCTTCGAGGTCCCCGACGATCTCGACCCCGTCCTGATCCCCGGCGAACCTGAGGAGTCCTTCCTCCTCGCCGGCCTCTCGCTGCTCCTGCCGTACCTCGAGCCCTACCTGATCCGGACGATGAACGCGGCCAAGGAGCGCGTCGACGACCCGGCGCTGCTCGAGGATCTGCGCCGCTTCAACGCCCAGGAGGGCCAGCACTACCGGGCCCACCGCCGCTTCAACGACGCGGTGCGCGGGCACAGCCCCGGCTTCGCCGGCCTCGCCGCGCTCGAGGAGGCGCTCGATCGCGACTACCAGCGCTTCACGGCCGAGCGATCGCTGCGCTTCAACCTCGCCTACGCCGAGGGCTTCGAGGC
>JAGQIT010000523.1 GCA_020431135.1 Myxococcales bacterium
GGCGAGGCGTCGGCGATCGCCGACGTCCCCAGGGAAGGGCTCGACCGCGGCCCCGTGCGCGGCGAGCCGCCGCATCGACCCGCGCCGCGGCAGGTCGAGGGCCCGGACCCGGTGCCCCGCACGCGCGAGGCGGGCGACGACGAGGGCCCCGAGATGGCCGGCAGCCCCAGTCACGAGGACGCGCATGCGCGGCAGGCTATCACGCCGTGCGAGCGGGTCGACGCTCGCCGAGAGGCTCGTCGCCTGCGCCTTCGCACCGCAGGTTGCGTCCCCGATCGTCTCGGCGAGGGGAGGCGACCGCGCTAGGCGACGGCGCGCAGCCGCGGGGGCTCGGCGACGTCGACGATGACGTCGCCCTGCGGCCGCCGCTCGGCGTGCGCGTGCGCCTCGATGATCTGGTCGAAGGGGAAGCTCTGGGCGATCACCGGGGAGATCGCCCCCGCGTCGACGAGCTCGCGCAGCGCCTCGACGTCCTCGCGCTTCGGCATGGCGATGGCGAAGAGCGCCCGCTGCCCGCCGACGAGCTTGTTCAAGGCCATCCGCAGGAGGACGCCGAGGCTGGCGAAGAGGGTCAGGTAGCGCCCCTCTGGGGTCAGGGAGCCGCGGCAGCGCCCGAAGGTCGTCGCGTCGGCGATGTCGAAGATCACGTCGTACTTCTGGCCGCTCTGGGTGAAGTCCTCGCCGCGGTAGTCGATCACATGGTCGGCCCCGAGCTCGCGCATCAGCGGGATGTTGCGGCCGCTGCACACGGCTGTGACCTCAGCCCCGAGGTGCTTGGCGATCTGGAGCGCGTAGCGACCGACGCCTCCGGAGGCGCCGAGGAGGAGCACGCGCTCGCCTGGGCGCACGTCCGCCAGGGTGGTGAGGAAGTGGAGCGCCGTGCCGGCGCCGTAGGGGATGGCGGCCGCCTCGGCGTAGCTGAGGCCCGCCGGCATTGTCGTGAAGGCGGCGTCCTCGGGGAGCGCGAGGAGCTCGGCGTAGGCGCCGTGGGGCGCGTTGCCGAAGACGTCGTCGCCGACCTTGTAGCGCTGGACCTCGGTGCCGACCTCGATCACGCGGCCGGCGAAGATCGTCCCCTGCACCGGGTTTCGCGGCCCACGCACGCCCATCATCAGGCGCCCGGGGATCGCCGTGATCGCCGGGAAGTCGGCGGCGCGCAGGCGGCGGTCGCCGGCGGTCACGGGGCTCGCGTGGACCGCGATGAGGACGTCCTTCGGTCCGACCATCGGCGCGCCGATCTCGCGCAGCTCGATAACGTTCGGGGTGCCATAGATGGGGGTGTATGCGGCTTTCATGGGGTCTCCTGGTCTCTTCGCGGCCGGCGGCGCCGGCAGGGCTCCTTTGGTTTACCCATGCGATCGCATCTGTTCCATTCCCAGAATTCGCAATCATGGTATGCGTCTGTGCATGGACTGGCGGTCTGTGAATTTCGACTGGAATCGCGCGCGGGCCTTCCTCGTCACGGCGGAGGAGGGCTCCTTCTCGGCCGCGGCCCGGGCCCTCGGGTCGACGCAGCCGACCGTCGGCCGGCAGGTCGCGGCCCTCGAGGAGGAGCTCGGCGTCACCCTCTTCGCCCGCGGCGGCACGCGCCTCGAGCTCACCGCCACCGGCCTCGATCTCGTCGACCACGTGCGGACGATGGGCGAGGCGGCGACGCGGGTCTCGCTCGCCGCGACGGGGCAGGCGACGTCGGTCGAGGGCACCGTGTCGATCACCTCGAGCGACGCGATCTCCGCCTTCCTCCTCCCGCCGATCCTCAGCGAGCTCCGCGTCGATCACCCCGGGATCGAGATCGAGCTCGAGGTGTCGAACGACGCCCGCGATCTCCGGCGGCGCGAGGCCGACATCGCGATCCGCAACTTCCGGACCTCGCAGTCGGATCTGATCGCCCGCAAGGTCCGCGACGGCCGCGCGTACATGTACGCCGCGTCCGCGTACCTCGAGCGCGTCGGCCGGCCGCGCACGCTGGAGGACCTCAAGAGGATCGACTTCATCGCCTTCGATCGCACAGACATGATGATCGACGGCCTGCGCGCGCTCGGTGCCGAGGTCGAGCGCCGTCAATTCCCGGTCGTCACGAGCAACCACCTCGTCCAGTGGGAGCTGTGCAAGCGGGGCGTCGGCGTCTGCGTCATGATGGAGGAGGTCGGCGACGCCGAGCCGGCGGTCGAGCGCGTGCTCCCGGAGCTCGTGTCCCCCTTCCCGGTGCCGATGTGGATCGTCTGCCACCGCGAGCTGCGGACGAGCCGACGGATCCGCCTGGTCTTCGATCGCCTCGCCGAGGGGCTCGCTACGCCTCGGCGCGAGCTCAACGAACAAGGGCGACTGTAGGCGACGTCCTGCGTCTTGGTCAGCGCGCCGATCGTGTAGTGGTCGAGGGAGCGACCGACGTATGACACCATCATGACCGATGACCGCCACCACCACGCGAGCCTTCCGCGCGCTCCCGCGCGCCGGCCTCAATGACCGTGCGCGCCGGTGTGTCGACATCGAGCCGCACGCTGCGCTACCGGACGACACCCCAGCTGAGCCGACGATCGCGCAAGTGTCTCGCGGGTAGAATCGCGGCGGATGATCACACGGTCGCCAGCTTCAACGCGCAAGGGGGAGCCATCGACACGGTTGCGCTCTCCGGGGAGGTCGCGCTCCCTGGCGGCACCGTCGAGCTCGTGTACCCCGGGCCATGATCATGTCGCTCGGTTCCGCAGCTTGCCCCTCCTCGTCATCGCAGCGAGGTGGGTGAAACCGCCTGAAGGACGAATCGCGAGCCTGCGCCAAGCCCCGGCTTCCATTGGTCACGGACCTGTGGCGAGCCGTCAACACCCCAAGGACAAGGACATCCACGATGGCAGAGAAAGCCAACTTCGAGATCATCCGCTTCGCCTCCCACCTCGGCGACAACGTGGGCGACCTCCCCACCAACGGCGTCACCTGGGAGGGAGACTCCGTTGAGCGCACCTTCGAGATCGAAGGCCATCCCGTCGGTTCAGCCTATCTCATCCTCCAGCTCTACGACGTGGACAGCTACGCCCACAGCATCAAGATCAACGGCAAAGACCTCAGCGGTCCCGACATGCGGCCGAATGGAGCGCGGCAGTGGTCTGCCTGGCCCGAGGTGATCGGGGCCGGATTCCTCCGGCATGGGAAGAACACCATCAGGATCGAGCGCAACCGTCACAGCACCGACAACTTCGTCGTCGACTACGTGTTCGTCCACTGGAAGGAGCGGCTCTGATCCTCAGTGCAGGACGGGGACTCGCTCGACTCGGGGCTGGCTCCCATCGATCCGTAGCCGACGCCCAATGGCCGTTGCTCTCCAGAGCCAGGACCATTTGGCGACCTGCACCATCGAACCTCGCGCTGGTGCACTGCCTGTGCTTCCTTGAGGATGGCGATGAGGCTGTCTCGTCTTGACTGGGCCAGCGCAAGGGGCGCACCTCGCCGGCGCATTCGGGGCGGCGCCTTCTCGCGCACATACAGAATGGTTGGACGCGGAGTCGGATCTGCGGAACCATGGTCGTTGATGCGAGCGCTCGCTCCGTCGCTCTTCTTCGTCGGCATCGGCTCGTTCGCGTGCGCGGCGATCGTCGTAGACGTCTCCGCAGATGGCGAGAGCGATGGGAGCGGCGAGAGCGGCGAGAGCGGCGGCGCAGACAAGGGCGAGCCCTGCGACCTCGACGGGGACGTGAGCGGCGATGAGGCGCGCCACTGCGCCGTGGGCTTCAGCTGCGAGCCGGTCGCCGGGGATGAGGCCGAGTACGTCTGCGCCGAGCCGGTGCTC
>JAGQIT010000524.1 GCA_020431135.1 Myxococcales bacterium
CCGCGCTCGGTCGGCGCGACGCGTCATCACGCGCTCCGTGCAGCGGCGCGACGTCGCCTGCAGTTGCTAGCGGACGTGTCGCGCCGTCGAGTCGCCGCGCTCGGTCGGCGCGACGGGTCGCCGAGCTCGCCGCGTCGTGATGCGTTCAACGCAGCAGCGCTGCGACCTGCAATTGTTCGCGGACGGGTCGCCCTTTGACAGCACCGCCAGCCCCCCGCGACGACCGCCAAATCACCCCCTCGCATCGTCACAATTTGTCGGCAGGACAAGACACACTGTCTATTCCACTGAACACCCTCGATCGCGCCCTACGAGCCCGAGCGCACATTCTGGCGAGCGAATCCGTGCGCTCGTGTAGGGTGCGGCGATGTCTAGCAGCCCGTCGACAAGGACGTCGATTCACCGCCTCCGCATCGGCCTCGCGCTCGCGCTGCTCGGCGGCTGCAAGGCCTCGGCGTCGCTCAGCCTCAACGCCCCGAGCGACGGCGCCGTCGAGCTCCGCGGCGCCGCCGAGGCCAGCGTGCGGATCGTCCGCGAGGGCGACAAGCTCACCTACCCCGACGCCGAGATCGAGTTCGAGACCGCGTCCGCCGAGCTCCGCAGCGACACCGCCGCGGTGATCGACGGCATGGCCGGCGTCCTCCGCCGCTACCCAGAGCTCAGCGTCCGCATCGAGGGGCACACCGACAGCCGCGGCAGCGCCAAGGCGAACGAGTCGCTCTCGGCCCGCCGCGCCGAGTCGATCAAGGGCGCGCTCATCGACCGCGGCATCGCCGAGGAGCGCCTCGCCACCACGAGCTTCGGCGAGGCGCGACCTGAGCGCCTAGAGCCCCCCTACTGTCACAACCGCGCCGAGTCGAAGGTGCCGCCCGACAAGCTCGACGAGTGCCGGGCGATCTGGGCCGACAACCGGCGCGCGGCCTTCGTCGTGGTCGCGGGGGTCGACACGCTGCCAGACGACGGCGCGACCGTCAGCGAGGCGCCCGCGTCCGCCCCCGCATCGAGGCGCCGCACGAGCCCGCCTCGCCGCCCCGACTGGGCCCTCCGCGTGTTCACCGGCTATTCGACCGCGCTCCTGCGCCGCGTCGATCACCACGGCGGACACCTCGGGATCGGCGTCTTCCCCTCGCAGCGCTTCGGCGCCAACGACCGCGGCTACATCGGCGGCGGCCCGCGTCTCCACTACCGCGGCCTGCGCGGACACGAGTGGTTCGCCGACGGCGAGTACGCGCTGTCGATCCACCAGCTCGGCGTCGAGGGGGACCTCCTGGTCGGCGGCGGCTCCGAGCGCGTCGTCGCCCTCTTCTCCCTGCGCGCGGGGCTCGGCGTCTCCGTCCTCCGCGGCAGCGAGGAGAGCGGCCAGGTCAACCGCGACGCGACGAAGCTCGGCGGCTGGATCCTCGGCGGCGTGGTCGTCCTCGGCAAGGTCGCCCCGCGCTGGAGCGTCGGCGGGCACGCGGAGCTCGGCGCCCTCGGGATCCCCGGCGTCGGCTTCGCGGCCGAGATCGGCGTCAACGCGGCCTGGCACTTCGGCATCGGCCGGCGCTATCGCCTCAAGATCTAGCGGTCTGCGGCATATGTCCCGCGCGGCCTCGCTTGCCCTCCTCGACAGCCGCGTTTTGTCCGAACAATCTGGGCCGACGATTGCGGCGCGAGTCCACACGGGACTTTCGCCACAGCCTGCTAGCAGTCGATGGTGGAGGGTCTACACACTCGCCACCACGGCGCGATCAACACGACGATTTATTGGGAAGGTCGCGCGAGCGGGCCGCGGTCGACTCAACATATCAACATAGCCGAGCGCGACGTGACTCAGGGCTTAATGCAGCGCTCTTGCGGACAGGCCCGATCCCGCGGCGGGAGCCCCCATTGCTCACTCGCCGACTCGTCGGTCTCGCCCTGGCCGTCGCGGCCGTCGCTCGCCGGCGACCGCGACGTCGAGCGCGTCCTCATCAGTATTTGTAGACGATGCGGCCGCGGGTCAAGTCGTACGGCGACACCTCGACCAACACCTGGTCCCCGACGTTGAGCGCGATGTTGTTTCTCCGCATCTTCGTCGACATGTGCGCGTTCACGTGCCGACTGGCGTCGAGCCTGACGGTGTACGTGCCATTCCCCAGCACCGCAGCGACCGCCGCCCTCAGCTCAATCGAGTCTTCTTTTGCCATTCTTACCTCCCCTTCAGGCCGCCAACCGCGGCCTCGGCGACAGCGTCGCAGCACCCGCCCCAGGCAACAAACGGTCAACAACCTGGTTATTCGCGTGAATCTCACCACACTGCGCGAAACCGTGACCCGCCCGCTCAGCCGCTCAGGACATGCTGTGGATATTCGCGCGCACGGACGAATCAACGCGACGCGCAGCGATGACCGCCGCCGCGGTCAAGGGCTCGACGCTGCCCACACGCACGACGGCGCTGCAAGACGGACCGATGGGAGCCGGGAGCCCACGGACGGACGCACGATCGACGGTCCGCTCAGATCTTGATCGTCGCCCACTTCCCGCCGCGCCACAGGCCGGCGAAGATCACCGCCTGGACGCCGCGGTAGGCGGCGTTGGCCAGCCAGATCCCGAGGAGGCCGTAGCCGAGCACGGGGCCGATGACGAAGGCGGCGGGGAGGAAGAGCAGCCACTGCATGCTCACCGAGACGACCATCACGCGGCGGGTGTCGCCGGCGCCGATGAGGGCGTTGAGGAGGACCATGCCGAGGCCCTCGGCGGCGATCGTCGCCCCGCTGACCTGGAGCGCCGGGGCGGCGAGCTCGATGACGTGCCGCTCCTTGATGAAGGCGTCGAGGATGAGCTCGGGGACGAGGAGCATCGGCAGGCCGAGGGCGCCGAGGAGGAGCACGCCGACCTGGGCGACGTCCCAGCCCCAGCGCCGGGCCTCGTCGGGCTCGCCGCGACCGAGCGCCTGACCGACGAGCGAGGCGGCGACGAGGCCGAGGCCGATCCCCGGGAGGAGCGCGACCATCGTGACGTTGAGGAGCACGTTGACGGCGCCGAGCTCGTCGGTGCCGACCTTGCCGACGATCCACGCGAGCGCGGTCATGCCGGCGGCGAAGAAGAGCTGCTGGATCCCCGAGGGCACCGACAGGCGGAGCATGCCGCGCAGGGTCTGGAGGCTCGGGAGGCCGCGGAGGAAGCCGGCGTCCTTGGCGTAGCGGCGGCCGAGGTAGATGTAATAGAGCGTCCCCACCCACAGCGAGATCGTCGTCCCGATCCCCGCCCCCGTGGCCCCGAGCGCCGGCATCCCGAGCTTGCCGAAGATCAGCACCCAGTTGAGGAAGATGTTGACCGCGTGCATCACCAGCAGGGTCCGCAGGTAGAGCCCTGAGCGGTTGACCCCGTTCCAGTAGCCGCGAAACGAGAAGTTCATGCCGACGGCGACGAGGGCGAAGATCCGCGCCTTCCAGTAGGGGATGCCGATCTCCGCGACCTCGGGGTCGGAGCTGAGGAAGTCGAAGATCGCCGGCGACAGGAACCACATCAGGATCGCGACCGGGATCCCGAGCACGAGCGCGAGGACGAGGCCGCCGTTGAGCGGCACCGCCATCTCGTCGCCCTTGCCCTCGCCCATCCGCCGCGCCGCCATCGCCTGGACGCCGGCGCCCAGGGCCATGATGAAGGCCTGCGACATGAAGGTGGCGAAGGAGGCCATGCCGACCGCGCCGAGGGCGGCCGCGCCGAGGGTCCCGACCATCGCCGTGTCGACGAGGTTGAGGACGTTTTGCGAGATCATCCCGCCGACGATCGGCAGCGCCAGGGCGATGATGGTCTTGGTACGACCGAGGTCCACAGGGGTCTGCCGATGTCGCGGGGACGCGGCCGCGCGGGCCGCGGGGGTCGCAGTCGAGGCTCAGAAGGTGTCGGCCCGGGCGCGCCGCCAGGGCTCGGCGTAGCGCTCAGGGATCCGGTCGGTGAGGAGGGCGCCGGGCTCGACGGTGCCGTAGAGCTCGGCGAAGGAGGAGACGCGGTTGTCGCCCATGCGCCGGTGGACCATCCCCGGCTCGAGCTTCGACGGGTGATCGCAGCCGGCGGCGCCGAGGAGGTCGAAGAAGTGGCGGATCGTGCTGTGGTGGAAGTTGGCGACGCGGCGGCGCTTGTCGACGACGACGAGGCCGCCGTAGAGGCGCGGGTCCTGGGTGGCGACGCCGGCCGGGCAGGTGTTGTTGTTGCAGCGCAGCGCCTGGATGCAGCCGAGGGCGAACATCATCCCGCGCGCCGAGTAGCAGAGGTCGGCGCCGAGGGCGAGGCGGACGGCGATGTCGAAGCCGTTGAGGACGCGGCCGCTGGCGATGATCCGGATCCTGTCGCGGAGGCCAGCGCCGACGAGGGCGCCGTGGACGAAGGCGAGGCCGTCGAAGAGCGGCCGGCCGACGGCGTTGGTGAACTCGAGCGGGGCGGCGCCGGTGCCCCCCTCGCCGCCGTCGACGGCGATGTAGTCGGGGGTGATGCCGGTCTCGAGCATCGCCTTGCAGATCGCCAGGAACTGGCTCGGGCTGCCGACGCAGAGCTTGAAGCCGATCGGCTTGCCGTCGCTGAGCTCGCGGAGCTGGGCGACGAATTGGAGGAGGCCGACCGGGGTCGAGAAGGCCTTGTGCCCGGGCGGCGAGATCACGTCCTTGCCCAGCGGCACGCCGCGGATCTTCGAGATCTCCGGGGTGACCTTCTTCGCCGGCAAGATCCCGCCGTGGCCGGGCTTGGCCCCCTGCGAGAGCTTGATCTCGATCATCTTGACCTGCGGCGAGGCGGCGCGGGCGCGGAACTTCTCGGGATCGAAGCCCCCGTCCTCGGCGCGGCAGCCGAAGTAGCCGGTGCCGAGCTGCCAGATCAGATCGCCGCCGCCCTGCTCGTGGTAGGGCGAGATCCCGCCCTCGCCGGTGTTGTGGGCGAAGCAGCCGTCCTTGGCCGCGCTGTTGAGGGCGCGGATCGCCGTCGGCGACAGGGAGCCGAAGCTCATCGCCGAGATGTTGAGCACCGAGGCCTCGTAGGGCTGCTTGCAGTCGGGGCCGCCGACGGTCACCCGCGGGTCGCCCTCGATGTGCACCGGCGCGAGCGAGTGGTCGATCCAGGTGTAGCCCTCGGCGTAGACGTCGTGGCGCGTGCCGAAGGGCACGGTGTCGAGCTCGCCCTTGGCGCGCTGGTAGACGACCGAGCGCTGCTCGCGGGAGAAGGGCGTGCCGTTGGTGTCCGACTCGATGAAGTACTGGTGCATCTCCGGCCGGATCGACTCGAAGACGTAGCGCAGGCGGCCGATGAGCGGGAAGTTGCGGCGGATCGCGTGCGCCGACTGGGCCATGTCGATGAGGCCGAGGAGAACCAGCGGCGCGGCGACGATCCACGCGAGGTAGCCGTAGGGCCAGGCCATCGTCGCTAGGTAACCGGCGAGGAGCACGAGGGCGGCGAAGGCCAGGAAGATCAGGCGGGCCATGAGCCGGCCTAGCTTAGCGGATCTCCCCCCGCGGAGGGGTCCAGAGTCCCCACATGCCCCGCGGCGGCGCTCGCTTTGACACGCCGCCGCCCCCGAGCCGCCCGTCCCGCTCGCACAGGTCGTCGTGACCTCGCAGCGCGCTGTCGGGGGCCCTGTGGGATCGCGTCGCGGCCCGTCACGGTCGGAGCCCGCGAGCTCAACGCGTGCGTCTCCTCGACGGGGCGCATGAGCCCCGTGACCGAACCCAACACGCGATGACCGCGACGCTCCGAGCAGACGACCGTGTGCGATCCCGGCGGCGCGCGACCCTGCGCTTGCCGCCGGCGCGATCTTGCGGCGAAGATGGACCGCCGGCCGAGGCGTCGGGGCGCGAGAAAAAAAGTCTGCCCCGCGCGACACCTCGGGCGACCTCGATGACAGATCCCCTCGGTCCCCCGACGTGCGCCCGCCGAACCCAGAGAGCCGCGACCTCCTCCGCCGCGCCGCCGCCGGCGACCACGGGGCGCTGACGCAGTTCTACGAGGCCCACGTCGACGGCCTCTACGCCTTCGTCTTCCCGCGGGTCGGCCGCGACGCGAGCCTCGCGGAGGACGTCGTCCAGGAGACCTTCCTGC
>JAGQIT010000525.1 GCA_020431135.1 Myxococcales bacterium
GCGAGCGCGACAACCCGCCCCCGCACAAGCTCGAGCTCGCCGGCGACAGCCTGAGGATCCGCCGCCCGGACGACACCTGGATCGAGCTCTCGCTCGCCGTCCTCGCCAGCGCGACGGTCGACTGAGACCCGCGCCCGCACGCGACGCGGCGCCGCGGAACGACGCACCTGCGGCGAGGCCGAGCGGACCGCGGCTTCGTCGCCCTCCGCCGGCCCTCCGCCGGGTCTCCGCCCCTCATCGCGCGCTCGGCCGACGCCGACTCCAACGGACACGTGCGCTCCGCATCACGACTCGGCGAAGGGCTGACCTCGAGGGCGAAACCCCGGTCGCAGACGGCCTCATACAGCGCTCCGAGGGCACATGGACGGTCGACGTCTGCGTCCCGATTCCGCGCAGCCCCGACTGGGAGGGCGCGATCGCCTTGCCGCTCGTCGATCTCTAGAGGCCGCGCCCGCGCGAGCGCGCGAATTGTTGTCGCGTGACCTCGTCGCCTTGTGGCATGAAGGCAGCCATGCCGACCTGGAAAGAGATCAAGGACTACGCCCGCTCGCAGTACAAGCTGATGGAGGACGAGGAGCGCTACTTCTCGCTCGTCTTCGGCTTCAAGGATGGCCGCAGCCAGAAGATCTTCGTCCGCCTCTTCGACGCGTTCGACATGGAGTGGGTGGAGTTCCGCAGCGTCGTCTGCCCCGGCGACAAGATGCCGCACAAGGTCGCCCTGCGGAAGAACGAGGAGTTCGCCTGCGGCGCCCTCGCCCTCGACAACGACGGCGACTACGTCTTCCTCTACAACGCGCCGCTGCCGACGATGGACCCGGAGGAGTTCGAGCTCCCGCTCCATGTGATCGCCCGGACCGCCGACAACCTCGAGTCGAACTACTCCGGCGACGACGACTTCTAGCGACGTCGGGCGTCGACGCAAGAAAGGGCGGCC
The DNA here is from genome assembly GCA_020431135.1 of Myxococcales bacterium. Lineage (GTDB taxonomy): Bacteria > Myxococcota_A > Polyangia > Nannocystales > Nannocystaceae > JADJRG01. The sequence goes on from JAGQIT010000525.1 coordinate 935, forward strand.
GATGGCCGCCCTTTTCAGTTCTCGGGGCCCGGTCCGCGGCCTCCGGCTCAGCGCATGTCGCCGCCGAAGATCCGGTGCTCGAGGGCGTCGCCGAGCGCCGCCACCTGGTAGAGGAGCGCCGCGAGGTCGCGGTCGCGGACGCGCGACAGCGGCAGGAAGCCCTGGGCGACGATGTTCGGCATGTCGGTCTCGCTGCTCAGGAGGGCGACGCGGGCGTAGCCCGGCTGGCCGAAGCCGGCGAGGAGGAGCGTCGGATCGACGATCGCCGAGAGCTCGCCGACCTCCGACTGGACGGCGAGGAGCGGCTCGCCCTCGTTGAAGGGCTCGGCGCAGTCGATGATGAAGGCCTCGACGAGCTGCTTGCGGCCCTCCGGCAGCGGGACGAAGATCTGGAGGTGGTCGCCCTTGTCCTGCCAGCGCGCGCGGAGGAGGTCGGCGACCTTCTCGATCCGCGCCGGTAGGTCGGCGAGGCGGCCGTGCGGGGCGGCGAGCGGCGAGTAGCCGGCGGCGCTCGCCCCGGGCAGCGGCGTGTCCTTGAGCAGGTAGCGCGCGATCAGATCGTCGAGGTCGGTGTCGGTCTCGGGATCCGGGGTGAGGAAGTCGACCGCGCGGGTGATCGTCACCGGCCGCCCCCAGCCGACGACGAGCGGCCGGCCGCCGAGCGCCTTGCGCCACGTCGCCGAGCGCGAGCCGGTGTAGCAGGCCGAGAAGATCATCAGCCGCAGCTCGGGCGAGACGCTGGCGGTGTCGACGTCCTCGGGGCGGATCGTCCCGCCGTCGCAGGTCTCGATCGCGCCGTCCTCGTAGCCGTGGGCGCTCCACAGGATCCCCGCCGGCGCGAGCCCCTTGGCGCCCTCGCCCTCGCCGCGCAGCGCCTCCAGGAAGTCCTCCTTGGTGCCCTGCGGATCGACGACGACCGTGTAGCCGGCGCGGCGCAGGACCTCGATGTCGTCGTCGATGCTCTCGAGCTCCTTGGCGAGCATCTGCTGATCGATCGCCCGGGTCTTCTTCAGGCCGAAGAGGAAGTAGAAGACCTTGCCGTCGCCGAGCCCGGCCTCGAGGGGCTCGTGGACCGCGCGCACCGACGGGTCGTCGCCGCGGCCCTCGGTCGACGTCCAGCGCTTCGGCGCGCTGCTCCCCCAGGCGCTCGGCTTCTTGCTGAAGCCGGCGGAGGCCGGCGCCGCTTCGCCGCCGATCTCCGTCAGCGCGACCTCGAGGGCGTCCTCGCGGCCGGCCTTGATCGCCTGCTTGCGCAGGTTGAACTCGTAGAGGCTGATCTCCTCGGACTCGAGCTTGGCGTCGAGCTGGCGCGTGAGCTCGGCGCGCCGCGCCGCCGTCTCTTCGTCGACCTCGCCGTCGCCGGTCTCGCCGGCCGCCTCGGCCGCCGTCGCCTCGGCCGCCGTCGCCTCGCTGTCGTCTGCGCGCTCCTCTGGATCTCGCTCGTCCGCCATGAGCCACGGATAGCAGAACCTCGCGGCCGCGGGGAGCCCCCCGTCGCCGAGCGCCGTACGATCCCGTGCCGGCGGCACGGGGCGCCCGCGGGCGCGCTCATTCGCCCGCAGACGCGAGCTGGCGCGCCGCGAAAACCACCGCTCGACCGCGCTATCGTAGGGGCGATGCGCCGCCTCCTCGCCCCTGCGGTCGCCCTCGCGGCCCTCACCCTCGCGCCGGCGTCGGCCTCCGCCCACATCGAGCTCACCTCGCACATCGCCCGCCACAGCAAGTACACGCAGAAGACCGCGCCCTGCGGCGACGCCGACGACGGCGGCCCCGGCGAGAACATCTACGTCTACGAGCCGGGCGAGACCGTGACCTTCGCGTGGCACGAGTTCGTCGACCACCCCGGCCACTACCGCGTCGCCTTCGACGACGCCGGCAGCGACGACTTCATCGACCCGGCGACCGCCGACGAGCGCTACAGCAACGACGCGGTGCTCGTCGACGGGATCGCCGACGTCGCCGGCGTCAGCGACTACGAGGTCGACGTCACCTTGCCGGCGATCGAGTGCGCGGCCTGCACGGTCCAGATCCTCCAGATCATGACGGACAAGCCGCCCTACGGCGACGGCAACGACGTCTACTACCACTGCGTCGACGTCCAGCTCGTCGAGGGCGGCGGCCCGGACATGCTCGCCGGCGAGGGCTGCGGCTGCGTCGCCGCGGCGCCGGGCCGCGGCGCCCTCGGTGCGCTCCTCGGGGTGCTCCTCCTCGGACTCACCTGGCGCCGAGGACAGGCTCGTCGACGGCCCTGAGCTCCGCCCTCCAGCGGCCCCTCAGGGGCAGTAGGAGGTCGCTCGGGTCTGGTCGTGCGTCGGCTTCGACCGCTTGTGCGGGGGAGTGCGCCGCCAGGTGACGCACGGGTGCTCGGGCTCCGCCGGGACGATCCGCGCAGGCCGGGGCAGATGGGCATAGCCGGCGCTCTCGAGGAGCGCCGTCCTCGCGTCCTCCCCGACAAGCACCTTGTTTCGGTGGGCCATCACCCAGGACTCTCGCCACACCAGCGACTTCGGACCCCAAGTGTGCTCGTCTGAGAAGAAGACGTGCCTGCTGCTGATCTCCCCGCGTTGACGCCCGCGCTCGCGAACCGACGGTCCCGGCCGCGCCTCGCTCTTGAAGTCCGCGTCGCTCATGATGATCACGCGGTTGAAGGCGCCGTCGATGAAGCTCGCGCGGGCGCTGCGATCCGCGAGGTTGACGGCCGAGCCGAGCGCCGGATCACCGCGCACGCTCAGGCAGTCGAGGGCGCGCTCGACCTCGGCGGTCCGACCCCCTGGGGTTGGTGGCAGGATGATCCCAGCGCCCCCAAAGTCATTGATGATCGTCAGCCGATCGCGCGGCCCCAAGAGTCCTGCGAGTTCGACGACGCCCCCGCGAGCGCGGCGGACGCTGTCGTCGGCGCCGAGCTGGAGGACGATGACGAGGTTGCGCCGGTGGCCGTCGTCGACGTCGAACTCCTCGTGCCTGCCACGCAGATCGCGCTCGATCGCCCACGCAGGCTCGCGCAGCGTCACCGTCGCCGCGGCGCGGACGAGGGGGCGCCGCGCGAAGGTCGGGGTCGACCGACGCGTCGCCTCCGCGCCGGAGCTGTCGTCGACCTCGGAAGGCCGCGCCGTGAACGGAGCGGCGCCGCAGCGGATCGTCGCCGCCTCGAGCTCCTCCTCGCTCAGCGGCGTCGACCGCTCGACCACCGGCACCGGCTCGCGGATGGCGCGGAGCATCCGATTGTCGGCGTCGAAGGGCGCCGCGCCGGCGGCGAGCGCGTCGCGGAGCCCGACGTTGACGACCGCGGCGCCGAGACAGAGGAGCGCCGCGACCGTGACGGCGAGGCCGAGCGGACGCTCGACCGCGGCGACGAGGCGCCGTCGCCACAGCGACCAGGCCGTGTCCTCTTCG
>JAGQIT010000526.1 GCA_020431135.1 Myxococcales bacterium
CTCGTCCGCCGCCGCGGCGGCGCGCCGGGCCTCGCCGCGGGCGCGGGCCGTCTCCTCGGCGTCCGCGCGGGCGCGGAGGGCCGCGTTGATCTTGGGGAGCGTCGCGTCGCGGCGCGCTCGCTTCTCCCTCTCCGCCTTCTTGTCCTCGGACGTCTTCGCCGTCTTCGCAGCGCCCACGCCCTCGCCGTCGCCCGCAGGTCGTGGCTTCAGGCGCGCTCCGTCGCCGCGATTCCCTGCGCGCGCGTCGGCCTCCGCGGCGACCGCGTCGCGCTGCGCCTCCGGCTCGGCCTCGCACCTAACCCAAAGGACAGCGCCGAGGAAGAGGAGGCCAGAGACCAGGTAGGGCCAGGCGTGTCGCACCCAAGACCTCTACCACGGGCGCCCGCTCGAGCTGACTCTCCGTCCCGAAGGCGACGACGGCTGCGCCCTCGGACAGCCTCCGCCGGACCCTCGCGCTAGGCTGCGAGGGCCGGCGCCGCCGGGCGTGGCATGACATGACCGCGAGGACACCCGCGCTAGGAGGCCGCCGCGAGGTCGCTGCAGTCCTCGATCTGCTCGCGGCGCCGCTGCGTCCGGCGGTCGATCTCCCACTGCACGGTGTAGCCCGGCTCGACCGACTCGAAGAGCGCGAGCCCCGAGGTCAGCCGCGCCTGCTCCCGCGCCCAGCGCTCGATCGCCGGGATCCCGAGCTCGCGCGCCGCCCGGGCCGCCTTGGCGAAGGCGCGGCTCGAGAGCTGGAGGAGGTCGGTCAAGATCCCCGCCGTGTGGAGCTGCCCCGCGAGGTCGCTGAGGGTCGACCGGCGGATCCCGACGCCGTACTCCGCCGCGAGGACCGTCACCGCCCAGGCGCCGCCGCGGCCGTGGTCGTCGATCCAGTAGACGACGTCGTTGCGGTACTGCTGACCGAGCGTGAGGCCGCCGATCATCCCCTCGAGGCGCGAGACGTCGCCCGCGGGCCAGGCCGCCGCGACCGCCGTGGCGACCGTCGCCGGGAAGATCATCGCCTGCTTCTTGAGGGCGATCAGGCGGTAGCGGGCCCGCGTCGCCGCCTCCTCGCCGCTCAGGCAGCGCTCCTCCTCGCCGACCGCCTCGCGGGCGAGGAGCTCGGCGCTGCGGTAGTCGAGAACGTCCGCGCGGTGGTCGACGCCGAGCCGCGAGAAGGCGCGGTCGCGGGCGCGGTGGACCTGGTAGAGCGCCGCCAGGGCCTCCGTGTCCTGGTCGATCGCGCCGCCGCGGATCCCGTCGACCCCGAGGGCGCCGATCACCCCGAAGAGATGGGCCGTCTGCGCCGCCTTGGCGAGCTCGCTCCTGACGTTCAGGCGGACGCCGCGGGCGACCATCGTCGGCAGACCGATGAGCACCGTGTTGTCGAAGACCTGGCTCCACGGCACCTCGGCGTCCGGCGCCAGGCCGAGGCGCTGCGGCAGGCCGCGAGCCGCGTCTTGGATCCCCGCCGGGAGCTCGGCGACGAAGCTGTCGTAGATCCGATCGATCGGGTGACCAGTGTTGCGCGAGAGGGTTGGCATCGGGTCGAAGAGGCAGGTCATGCCCTTCTTCGGGGAGCAATCCCTGTGCCAGCGGCCCCCTGCGCCGCTGCTGCCGGCGAAGCGCCCGTGGCCGCCGCGCCGCCACGCGGGCGCGCGCAGGCGTCCGGCGGAATTGGCAGGGGCTCCCGGCCACCGGCGGATCCCGCAGTCGCGGGGTGTCTTCGGCACATGTCGGCCTGTGCGTGGCGATGTGCACGCCGCACGACGCACACGGCTCCCGCACACCGCACACCGCACACCGCACATCGCGACCCGTGGACGTCTCCGGCGGCGCAGGTCAGGATCGCCCGCCCTCCGCGCTTCGCCGCCCCGCCGCGGTCCGCTACGATGGCAGCGGATGGGTCGCGGGAGAGGGAGAGGTGGACGAAGAGAGGCGGCGCCGGAGCGGCGGGTCGTGCTGGCGACGATCGCCGCCGCCGCGCTCTCTATGGCCCTCGGCTGCAGGCCGCCGACGCCGGAGGACGAGTACCGCCGGGCCCTGCGCTGGACCGACGTCGACGCCGTCCGCGGGCTCCTCGACGCCGGCCGCGACCCCAACCACCGCTTCGCCGACGGCGCGCGCCCCCTCCACGTCGTCGCCTCGTCGAAGGCCGCGAAGGCAGCGACCGCGCGCCTGCTCATTGAGGCAGGCGCCGACGTCAACGCCGTCGACGGCGACGGCAAGACGGCCTGGGAGCTGCGCTGGGGTCGCGACGATCGCCGCGCCAGCGAGGACGACGCCGCGGTGCTCCTCGCCCTCCTCGACGGCGGCTTTGGGCCGCCCGCGGCGACCTTCGACGGCGGCCGCACGCTCCTCCACGCCGCCGCCGCGCGCCTGCCGAGCGCGCGGATGATGACGGTGTTGATCAGCGACCACGGCTACGAGGTCGACGCGCGCGACGACGACGGCTGGACGCCGCTCCACGTCGCCGCCCACGAGAACAACGCCGAGGCCGCCGAGGGGCTGCTGCAGGCGAAGGCCGACCCCAACGCCGAGACGACGAAGACCGTCGGCGAGACGAGCAAGCGCGGCGAGCGGACCGACTGGCGCTGGCGCTACGAGGCCGGGAGCCGACCGCTGGACGTCCGCCGGCGCTCGACCCCCAGCCGCTTCGACGCCGACGTCGCTGACGTTCTCGAGCAGTACGGCGCGACCAAGAACCCAGCCGTCGACAACCGGCCGCGCTAGCGAAGCACCTCAGGGCCCGAAGAGGTTGATCAGGTAGACCCCGGTGCGCTCGCCGTCGATCACCTGGTAGGCGACGACTCCCGGATCGAGCGCCCCGTCGACCGCCTGGTAGGTGTTGAAGGCGAAGACAGGGCCGTCGATCCGGTGCTCGTGGAGGGTCGCGCGGTCGACGACGACGAGGTCGCCGCGCCCGTCGTCGCCGACGTTGACGAGGGTGACGACGCGGCCGTCGCTCAGGTAGCGGAAGCTGGGGGTCGCGCGCGGGGCGACGGTCACCTCGCCGGCGCCCGTGTAGGGGAGCGCGACGACCTCGCGCGGGATCGTGACGTCCGCCGACGACGCGCTCCGCTGGACGACGAGCTCGTCGCTGGCCGCGGCAACGACCGAGCCGTCAAACGCTCCGAGCGCGGTCCACTCGCCGCTGGCGTGTTCGAGGAGCGAGGCGAACCCGTCCGTGTCGAGGACGATCCAGCGGCCGTCGCCGGCATCTCCGTAGATGTGGACGTACTCTGAGTCACCGACGTCACGGACGACACCGCTCTCGAGAGAGACGATCCGACCGCCGTACCCGTAGTAGCCGCCGCGGATCGCCGCGAAGTCGCCGTCGAGCTCGAGGAGGTCGTCGTACCACTCCCCCATCGGCTGGCCGTAGACGACCGCCTCCGAGTCGTCCGCGCGAGCGCGCAGGAACATCCCATCCGCGCCCTGGTAGAGGAGGTGCCCGTCCGTCACGGCGAAGATCTCGCCGGCGTCCTCGACGAGGATCGTCTGCTCGAGGGTCGTCAGATCGACAGAGAGCAGCGCGTCGACAGCGAGCCCGCTCTCGCCGGCGTACGCGAAGAAGACGAGCTCGTCGTCGAGGATCACCGACGGCCGCGACCAGGGGACGATCTCGACGCCGTCTTGGACACCCGGCGCGTCGCCGTCAGCGTACGCGTAGAAGTCGTGACCGACCTCGCCCGCCTCGCCGACCGCGTGGCTGAAGACGACCCCCGTGTCGGTCGGCCTGCGCCAGGCGAAGAAGTTGCAGACCTCCGACATCAGCGTCGTCGTCACGCCGCCCCCAGAGACGTCGAGGGCGACGAGATCCACCCCTTGGCACGCGACCGGCGCGATCGGCCAGGGCGGCAGGGCAAAGGGCGGCTCGATGAGTTCATGGGCGACGATCGTCGGCGACTCGCCGCAGAGGCCGACGCGGTAGGTCGTGGTCGTCTCCCAGGCCTGGTAGTCGGCGAAGGGCACGCTGCTTGCGAAGCTGAGGTCTCCTGTGCGCCCGGTCCCGGTCGTGACGTAGTAGTGGTCGCCGATCCGCGTCAGCCCGTGTGGCGTGATCAACTCCTCGTCATCGGGGAGCGCCAGCAGCTTCACCGGGCCGTTGGCGCCGCAGAGCGGCCCGGGCTCGACGTCATAGAAGTCGTCCGCGCCGCCGGTGCTGGTCCCGGTCTCCGTCTCAGACTCGGTCCCGGTCCCGGTCTCCGAGGTCTCCCCCGCCGTCGCCGAGGCGCTCTCTACTCCGCCGCCGGTGCACGCCCCTGCCGCCAGGACGAGGCCCGCCGAGGCGACCGCGGCGACCCGCGCGGGCGCGCGGCGACGACTCCAGATGCGCGACACGCAACAAGCATACGCCGCCGGTTCTGACGCGCGAACTCGCAATCTCCGCAAACAACGCAGAGAACGCCGAGAACGCGCGCTCGTGCGCCTGCCCCCGGCAATTGTTCCGGCGATGCGATATCGTCGCCGCGATGTCTTCGACCCTGGTCGATGAGGCCGGCAGGGCCGCCCTGACCGCGGCGATCAAGGCGGTCGAGGCCCGCTCCTCGGCGGAGGTGGTCATCGCCATCCGCGCGAGCTCCGGCTTCTACCTCCACGCCGATCTGATCGTCGGCGGCGTCTTCGCGCTCCTCACCCTCGCGTTCCTCCTCTTCTCGCACTTCGAGTTCGCGATCCCCTGGTTCATCGTCGACGTTCTCGTCGTCGGCCTCGCCGCGGGCTGGCTGTCGTCGCGCTCGCCGCGGATGCGCCGGCTGCTGACGCCGACGCGGCTGCGCGCGCGCTGGGTCGAGGAGTCGGCGCACGCCGCCTTCTTCGAGCGCGGCGTCCACCTCACGGCCGACCGCACCGGGATCCTCGTCTACGTCTCGCTCCTCGAGGAGACCGCCGCGGTGGTCGGCGACCGCGGCGTCGTCACGGTCGTCCCGCACGACCGCTGGCACCGGGCGATCGCCCAGGTCGCCGACAAGGTCACCGTCGGCGCCGACGCGGCGGCGATCGCCGCGGAGATCAGCGCCCTCGCCGACATCCTCGAGCCCTACCTCCCGGTCGCCGAGGACGACATCAACGAGCTCCCCGACGAGGTCCACCTATGACGCGCCGCCGACCGCTCGCGGGAGACCACGCGCACGCCCACGGGCCCGGCTGCGGCTGCGCGCACGCCCACGCTCACGCTCACGTCGACGCGCCCACCCCCGCCGCGCTGCCGCAGCTCTCGCGCTGCGCGAGCGCGGCGGCGATCCTCCGGGACAGGCACGCGCTGCGCTGGGCCGCCGCGATCGGCCTCGCCGGCCTCGGCCTCGCCGTCCTCGAGGCAAACGCCGAGGCCCGCCCCGGCGGCGGTCAGTCGTACTCCGGCGGCGGCGGCAGCTCGAGCTCGGGCGGCAGCAGCGGAGGCGGCGAGGCCGAGCTGCTCTTCCTGCTGATCCGCCTGTGCATCCACTACCCGGCGGTCGGCTTCCCGCTCCTCGGGATCACCATCGCCTACTTCATCTACAAGTCGCGCAAGGGCAAGCCCGAGGAGTGGAACAGCCCGGCGGCGGCCGCCGCCCCGCGGCGCTCGGGCGACCTCTCGCAGATCCTCGGCCTCGACCCCAACTTCTCGCCGATCGTCTTCGAGGACTTCGTCTACCGCCTCTACGCCAGCGCCCAGCAGGCCCGGCGGATCCCCGCCGACATGGCGGCCCTCGCCCCCTACCTCGCCGAGCCGGTGCGCGAGCAGCTCACGGAGCGCGAGCCGACGAACCTGCCGATCGGCAACGTCGTCGTCGGCGCGATGCGGGTCGTCCGCGTCGACGTGCCGAGCCGCGAGGAGCTGGTCTCGGCCCAGGTCGTCGACCCCGACGCGCCGCAGCCCGAGCCGCAGGTGACCGTCCGCCTCGCCTTCGAGGCCAACATGAGCACCGCCGAGAACACCTACTACGCCGAGGAGATCTGGACCCTCGTGCGCTCGGCCAGCGCCAAGAGCCGGCCGCCCGACAAGGTCGAGGTCCTCGGCTGCCCGAACTGCGGCGCCCCCTTCACCTCGACCGACAACCAGCGCTGCGACTACTGCGGCGAGGTCGTCGAGGGCGGCCGCTTCGACTGGCAGGTGCGGTCGATCCAGGTCATCCGCCAGGACCGCCGCCCGCCGGCGCTCACCGGCCACGTCGAGGAGCGCGGCACCGACCTGCCGACGATCATCGACCCGCACCTCAAGCGCCGCTGGCAGTCGCTGACGATCGACGACCCGGCGCTCACCGTCGACTCGCTGCGCGCCCGCGTCGAGATGGTCTACAAGGAGCTGAACGCCGGCTGGTCGGCGCTCGACGCCCCGCGCCTGCGCCCCTACGTCTCCGACGGGATGTTCGACTACCTGCGCTACTGGCTCGACGCCTACCGCGAGCAGGGCCTGCGCAACATCATGGACGACGCCGGGATCCTCCGCGTTCTCCTCGTGAAGGTCGGCCGCGACCGCTACTACGACGCCGTGACGATCCGGATCTACGCGACCGGCAAGGACTACACCGTCGACAAGAACGGCAAGGTCGTCGCCGGCTCGAAGCGACGCCAGCGCCAGTACTCCGAGTATTGGACGCTGATCCGCGGCTCTGAGGTCCGCGGGGCCGCCCGCGCCGACGCCAACTGCCCGCAGTGCGGCGCCCAGCTCAAGGTGTCGATGGCCGGCGCCTGCGAGTACTGCGGCGCCCACATCACCCGCGGCGAGTTCGACTGGGTGCTGTCGAAGATCGAGCAGGACGAGAGCTACTCGGGCTAGCGGCCGCGACGAGGCGCGAGGGTGCGACTGCCGCCGCGCGCTCGAGTCTCTGCTCACCATCACTCCGCGCCGACTCGCCGCGGCGCCGACCCGCGCTGGACCGGCGTTCGTGGAGGCGTGAAGGTCGCTCTCAGGCCGCGAGCTCGGCCGCGGCGAGGTGGCGTCGATGGAGGCGCGCCTCGATCTCGCCCACCGCGCGCAGGAGCGCCTCGTCGAAGTCGCAGAGGCGGCACTCCGCCGGCACCGCCTCGAGCTCCTTGAGGTCCTCGAGCACCCGCGCCGTCGTCTGCGGCAGGCCGGCGATCACCACAAGGAGCCCCTCGCGGTGGGCGGCGGCGATCAGGTCGGCGAGCGCGTAGGCGCCGGAGAGGTCGATGCTGTCGAGGTCGCCGCAGTCGATGAGCATCACGTCCTTGCCGGCGAGGTTGGCGACCGCGTCCTGCAGCCACGCCACCGCGCCGAAGAAGAGCGGGCCGTGCGGGCGGATGATCTCGAGGCGCTCGCGCACCGCCTCCTTGAGGGCGCGGGTGCGCCGCGACGGATCGCTGACGTCGGCCCCCTCGTCGACGACGAGCTCGGCGAGGTCCTCGAAGTCGTAGCGGCCGAGGAGCGCGTCCATCGCCTGGTCCTGCTCGCGCTCGACCTCCTGCGCGCGGGCGTCGAGCTCGCGCTCGTAGCGATCGGCGCTGTCCTTGACGAAGCGGAAGAAGGCGACCGCGAGGCCGAGGGCCATCGCCGAGAGCAGGTCCCAGGCGACCGTCGTGGCGACGACGAGGCCGAAGGCGAGCTTGTCGGAGCGCGGCAGGGCGCGGACGACCGGGAGGATCCGGAGGTCGATGATGTCCCAGCCGGCCTTGATCAGGATCGCCGCGAGCGCGGGCATCGGCACGTAGGCGGCGAGCGGCCCGAGGCCGAGCGCGAGGGCGAGGAGCGTCAGCCCCATCACCATCGTCGACAGCCGGGTCTGGGCGCCGCTCTTGACGTTGACGACGCAGGGCATCGTGTTCGTCGCGCTGCCGATGCCGCCGAGGAGCCCCGAGGTGATGTTGACCGCGCCCTGGGCGATCAGCTCCTGCTCGCTGTTGTGCCGCGTCGACGTGATGTTGTCGATGATCAGCGCGGTCAGCAGGCTGTCGAAGACGCAGAGCGCGGCGAGGGTCGCCGCCGGCACGAGGGCGCGATCGAGGAGCGCGAGGTCGGGGACATGGAGGCTCGGCAGCCCCGTCGGCACCGCGCCGATCATCGGCGGGTGGAGGCTCGGCAGCGCGGCCGCGCCGACGCCGACGACGAGGCCGATGAGCGGCGCCGGCAGCCAGGCGATCTTCACCCAGCGCGACCACGCGAGGGTCGCCGCGAGCGTCAGGCCGGCGACGACGGCGGCGTCGCTCTGCATGTCCTGGAGCAGCTGCGGCACCTCGCGCAGCGCCCCCTCGATGCTCGACGCCGAGGCGATGCCGAAGAAGGGGTTGATCTGGAGGATGATGTAGATGAGCCCGAGCCCGGTCATGAAGCCGGAGACCACCGGGTAGGGCGTGTAGCGGATGAAGCGGCCGAGCTTGAGGAGACCGAGGCCGATCAACATCGCGCCGGCGAGCACCACTGAGGCCGTCGCCAACGCGATGTCGGGCTTGCCGTCCGCCGTCGGGTAGAGGGCGAGGATCGCCAGGAGCTGGATCGTCATCGGCCCCGTCGGGCCGCCGACCGACCAGGCGAAGCCGCTGAGCGGGCCGCCGATCAGGCCGGCGGCGATCGCCGCCCACAGGCCCGCGCTCGCGCCGAGGCCCGAGGTGACCCCGAAGGCGAGCGCCATCGGCAGGACGACCATCGCCACGGTGATCCCCGCGAGGACGTCGCCGCGCGGGTTGGCGAGGAGCCCGCGGAAGTGCGACGCGATGTTGAAGTCAGCGAGGTAGGCGCGGATCGCCTCGCCACGTGACGAGGAGGGGTTAGCTTCAGACATGGGGCGCCAGAGCGCGAGGACCGTGGCGACGGCAGCGGCGGCCGGCCCCGTCTGCGTTAGGGAGCCGTGCGCCGCGTGCGAGCGTCGCGCGCGAGACCCGAGACCTTAGAAGCGGGCGACTACGGCCCAGGCGACCAGGAGAATGAGGGTGAAGGGGCTCATCGAATCGTTCCTTTGCGTGCGGCGAGCGCTGTCGCCTGCGCGTCGGACCGTCACTGCAAGCCCCGCGCCGAGTTGCTCGCTCGACGCAAACACCCTGAAGCGAGCCATCCCGCGGGGTTCCTCATCCCCTCATCTGCGGAGCGTGTGGAACGCAGTCCCAGGGCGGTGCGGAGGATCTCCCCACCGCCAGCCGGGCGGCCTAGGGAATTTCTCCGCACCGCGGAGATGGCCCCTACGCCCCCCTTAAAACATGTCACAAAAGACATGCATTTCAATTCCCAGTTATCCGCGGCCTGCCTACGCAGACGCGGTGCGGGGCCCTCGCCCGGCATGACCCCCGTGTAGACGCTCGTCCTCCACCCGCCGGCGAGACGTTGCGGCGGTGAACGTCGCGGTCGAGGTCTCTTCGTCGCCGCCGGTGCGCCGCTGTACCGGACGTACTGCGCGCTTCGTCGACGCCGAGCGCGTCGGCGTGCGTGCGGGACAGACCGCTAGACCGCGCGCGGCGGCGGAGTCGCGAGCATCAGCCCGCCGGTCAACGCGGCGACGATCGCCGCCGCCGTCAGCGGGCTGATCATGCCGATCGCGAACATCATCATCAGGTACCAGAGCACGCCGAAGCCGCTGCGGAGGATGACGAAGCCGAAGAAGTAGA
>JAGQIT010000527.1 GCA_020431135.1 Myxococcales bacterium
CGACGCCGAGGTAGCCGAGCGGGACGACGGCCGCGGCCGCGAGCGCGACCTCGACGCAGCGCTCCCACATCGGCAGGCGGCGGCCGACGAGGCGCTCGCCGCTCTCCGGGTGGATCTCGATCGCCTGGCCCTTGGAGACGGCGCGGTAGGTCTCGCCGCGGTCGATGTCGATGGCGACGCCGATGCCCCCCTGGTGGAGGTTGGCGCGGCCGCCCGAGCGCCGCGTCGGCACGCGGACCATCGACAGCAGCGGCCGGCCGTCGAGGACGATGATCCGCAGGTCGCAGACGCCGTCGGGCCACAGCGCGTCGTAGAGCTCGTGCGGCTCGATCCGCGCCTCGATGAGCGCGCGATCCTCGAGCTGCTTGGCGAAGGTGCCGAAGGTGATGTTGGCGAGGTGGTGGCGGATCGCGTACGTGTCGACCGGGCGCCCCTTCGGCGTCCGCCACAGGCCGCCTTCGCGCGCGCCGAGGACGACGATGCCGTCGCCGCCGCTGCCGTTGGCCGGCTTGATGACGAAGTTGTCGAGCTCCTCGAGCTCCCGGACGATGCGGTCGACCTCGAAGAGGCCGCGGCAGATCGCGATCGTCGGCGCCGTCGGGACGCCGGCCTCGGCGAGGAGCTCCTTGCACAGGATCTTGTCGTCGACGAGGGGGTAGTGGCGGCGCGCGTTGTGGGCGTAGACGAGCTCGACGTTGCGCCGGTTGATCCCGTAGATCGGTTCGATCCGCGCCCGGGCGTCGAGCCAGCGGCGCAGGCGGCCGCCCCAGCGCCGGGTGATGGTCGCCGCGCTCACGCCCGCACCTCCTCGACCTGCGGCTTGCGCCACAGCCCGCGGAAGCGCCACAGCTCGATGAGGCGGACGCCGACCCAGCGGCCGAGGTAGATGTTGGCGGCGACGACCAGGAGCAGGACCTCCGGGAAGCCGCTGACGAGCACCTGCATCGCCATCGAGTTCATGACCAGGTAGCAGGCGAGGACGACGAGCAGGGTGCCGCCGAACTGGATCATCCCCTCGCGCGGGCCCTGCTCGACGAGGACGAGGTAGAGGCGCTCGGAGGTGATCGCCATAACCGCGATCGGGAAGTAGGCGACGCGCGCGAGCTCCTCGAGGTCGAGGTGGTCGGCGACCAGGCTGGTGCCGAGCATCGACATGACGACGACCGTCAGGAGGATCGCCAGGGTCGGCGAGTGGAGGAGCTGGAGGCGCTGGAGCGCGAGGCGGGCGAGGACGACGCTGCCGGTGACGATGATCAGGCTGACCATCCCCCAGGTGAGGCCGGTGGCGCCGGCCGACGCGGCGATCAGCGCGGGCAGGAAGGTGCCGAAGGTCGGCACGCCGATGACGTTGCGGAAGAGGACGACGACGAGGGCGCCGACCGGCAGCATCAGCACCGTCTGGAGGAGCGAGAAGGGGAGCCCGAGGCGGGCGAAGAGGTCCCAGACGTTGAAGGCCTTGAAGGACGCCCGCGCCTCGGTCGACGGGACCATCCGCCCCTTCGTCGTGAACATGTAGTCGAAGTTGATGTCGCTGGTGTGGCGGAAGAGCGCCTCGTCGCCGCGGTAGAGCGCGAGGTAGTGGCTCGGCAGCGACGCGAAGTGGCCGTTCGTCGGCCCGAAGGGCACCCAGTGGCCGGCGACGTAGGCCTCGACCCACTGGTGCGACGTCCGCTTGCTCCCGGGCTGGAGGATCAGGCCGCCGACGAGGCGCGCCGGGATGCCGCTGGCGCGGGCGAGGGCGACGAAGAGGCGGCTCTTGCCGTTGCAGCTCGCCTCGCCGAGGCGCAGCGCCGTCAGGGCGTCGGTCGTACCTTTAAAGGCGCGGGCGCCGAGACCCGATGTGTAGGCGTAGATCGCCCGCAGGCGCCCGAGGATCGGCCCGCGATCGGCCTCGAGCTCGTGGAGGAGCGCGCGGATCTCCGGGTCATCGACCTGGATCACGTCGGTCGGCTGGAGGTACTGACGGATCGCCCGCGGGTAGCTCTCGGGGACCTCGAGGTCCTCGGCGATCGTGTAGCGGACCGCGGCGAGGAGCGCCGAGAACTCGTAGCGGATCGACACCCCGTCGGGGACGGGGGCGCCGACCCACACCGCCTGGCGGTTGCGCCCGTTCGACTCGACGCTGTAGTGGAAGACCTGCGGCGAGGTCTGGCTCTCGTCGGAGATCTGCTGGCGCGCGTCGTCGACGGGGGCGAAGGTCGCCACCCGGACCCGGTGATCGCCGCCGTCGAGCTCCATGTCGAGGCGCACGCGGTACTGCGTCTGCGGCAGGATGTTGGCGATCCGGTAGTCGAGAACCGTGACCTTGTAGATCAGCGACGCCAGGGGCAGCGCGATCAGCACGGCGATCACGAGGAACGAGAGGTACCGGCGTCTATTTTTGGGGCTCGCCATCGGGGAGGAACAGCAAGGGCAGCAAGAGACAAGGAGAGACCCGTGAGCGCCGCGGAGGACATTGGGGGGTGCTCCGCGCGCGCTCGCGATCCGCTGTCAGGGGGTACAGCCGGTTCCGGGTCTCACAAGGTCAGTGCGACGAGCTCGAGTTTTCTAACGACATTTCTCGAGATTTTTTTGATGTCCGCGACTGGGGACGCCGCGCCCCGTTGAAAGCCGAATTCAAGGGAATCTGCCTGTAAGGTCGGCGGCCGTCGGAGCACTCACTCGCACCGGCGACCGCGAGACGGCGGCGCCGGTGAGGATCCGATGACGAACGCGACGCCCTCCCCGCCCCTCCGCCTCGACACCGACGCGCGCGCGGACGCTGCGCGAAGGGCGGGACGGCGCGGGATCGCGGCGCTCGCGCTGTCCGTCATCACGCTCGCCGGCGCCGGCGGCTGCTCGCTCGACTACACGTTCCGCGCGACGCTCACCGACAGCGCCACCGACGGCGCCACCGACAGCTCGACGACGGACGCGAGCACGCGCGGCGACGCGTCGACCGAAGCGGCCAGCGGCTCCGACAGCGGCTCCGCCAGCGGCGGCGCGACGACGTCCGGCTCGGCTTCTGCGAGCGGCGGCGCGACGGGTGCGTCGAGCTCCGCGAGCGCCTCCGGGACCGACGGCGGCTCCTCGAGCTCCGCGGGCACGACGTCCACCTCGACCACCGACACGACCGACACGACCGACACGACCGACACGACCGACACCGGTGAAGAGCCCGACGAGACCGACGGCGAGGACGCCCTGCGACACGACCGGCTCCCGTGAGCTCGTGAGCCGCCCCACTTGGGCATCCTGACCACATAGACAGGTCCTCGGACGCGACGTCGGCGAGCGAGCGGGCGCCGTCGAGGCCGGCGCCCCCAGACGCCCGCCCGCGAGAACAGACGCGGCGACGGGCGGCCTCTCGCCGAGGCCATCCGTCGCCGCGCCGCGCCGCCGCGCGAGCCTACGCTCCTACGCTCCTACGGGCACTCGTTGGCGTCGAGGCAGACCGCCGCGCCGCCGAGGAACTGCGACTCGCAGCACTGGTTGCCGCCGCCGCACTGCTGGCACGGGCACATGTTGCACGGGGCGAAGTTGAAGTTCTCGCACTGGCCGTCGACGCAGAGCTCGTCGCCGTCGCAGGCGTCGCCGCAGTCGCCGCAGTTGAGCGGGTCGTTGTTGGTGTTGGTGCAGCTGCCGCCGCACTGGTCCGGGAAGCCGTCGCAGTCGTTGAGGCACTGGCCGCCGCCGCAGACCCCGTCGCCGCAGTCCATGCCGCACTGGCCGCAGTTCTCCGGGTCGTTGTTGAGATCGACGCACTGGCCGTTGCACTCCATCAGGCCCGGCCGGCACTCGCAGCTCCCGCCGCCGCAGACCTCGAGCTCCGGATCGCACTGCACCCCGCAGCCGCCGCAGTTGTCGACGTCGTTTTGCACGTCCGTGCACTGGCCGTCGCAGATCATGTCGCCGGGGGCGCAGGCGCACTGGCCGTTGAAGCAGACGCCGCCGTCGCACTCGTTGCCGCACTCGCCGCAGTGGTTGTCGTCGGTCTGGAGATCGACGCAGTTGTTGCCGCATTGGTCGAGGCCTTCGATGCACACGCAGTCGCCGGCCATGCAGGCCTGACCCTGACCGCAGTCGTTGCCGCACTCGCCGCAGTGCTCCGGATCCGTCTGCAGATCGGCGCAGTCGTTGTTGCACTCCGTGAGGTTGTCCGGGCACTGATTGACGCACTCGCCGTTGGCGCAGACGTCCTGGTTGTTACAGTCGTTGCCGCAGCCGCCGCAGTGGTTCGCGTTCGAGTCGATGTTGACGCAGTTGCCCATGCACTGCTGGGTCCCGATCGCGCACTCCGAGAGGCACATGCCGCCGACGCAGTCCTCGTTGTTGCCGCACTGGATGCCGCAGCCGCCGCAGTTGTTGTCGCTGTTGTTGATGTCGCGGCAGACGTCGCCGCAGAGCATCTCTCCCGGGGCGCAGTCGCCCCCAGCGACGCACGCGCCGTCGATGCAGGCCGAGCCCGGCGCGCAGGCGAAGCCGCACTCGCCGCAGTGGTTGATGTCGTCGCTGGTGTCGACGCAGGCCTGGCCGCAGACCATCATCGGCGGATCGCAGGTCCCTCCGGTCTCGCTGGTGTTCGTCGTGTTCGTCGCCGTGCCGCTCGCCGAGTTGCTGTCGGAGCCGCCCGTCGGACCCGTGGTCGCGGTGTCGCTCGCCGACCCGCCGGTCGTCCCGGTCGCGGAGTCCGTCGCGGTCGCGCTCGCCGTGCCGGTGCCCGTCGCGGAGTCGGTCGCCGACCCGCCGACGCCCGTGTCGTCGCCGCAGGCGAGCGCCGTACAGAAGAGGAGGGAGAGGAGACTAAGGAGTTTGTTGCTACGCACGAAGGACCTCCAGGCGGGAGAGAAACCGGTAAACGCCCCCTAGTCACCGAAGCCGGCGGGTTGTTACAGGGGTCCGCGATCTTTCATCGACGCTGTAACGATCGTCCGCGAGCGGTGACAGAGGGACATGCGACGGCGACCCCTCCGCACCTCCGAAGCCCGCAGCGGGCACCCCCGCCCTCGACGCGCCGACCGAGCGCCGCTGCTTTCGGCCGCGCTCCGGGCCCTCGCCAGACATGTAGGGTCGACGCGCGCACGCGGGCTGCGAGGACTCCTCGCCTGCGCCCTCCCCCTCGCCCTCGCCGGCTGCTCCGGCGGACCGCCGGGGACGAGCGCGGGCGGCTGCGGCCCCGGCCTCGCGCTCTGCGGCGAGGTCTGCATCGACACGAAGAACGACGACGATCACTGCGGCGGCTGCGGCCAGGTCTGCGGGGCGGGCAGCGACTGCGTCGGGGGGATCTGCGTCAGCGAGTGCCCCGCGGGCTCGATCGAGTGCGCCGGCGACTGCGTGAGCCCGCAGTCCGATCCCCAGCACTGCGGCGGCTGCGGCCAGGGCTGCGGCGCCCAGGTCTGCGGCGCCGGAGTCTGCAGCGACGTCTGCCCGGCGGGCACCGTCGACTGCGGCAGCGAGTGCCCCGACGTCTCCGCCGATCCGCTCCACTGCGGCAGCTGTGACCGCCGCTGCGACATGGGCGAGGCCTGCGTCAACGGCAACTGCGCCTGCGCCGAGCCCTTCGCCGCCTGCGACGGCGACTGCGTCGACCTCGGCTCGAACGACGACCACTGCGGCGCCTGCGGCAACGAGTGCGCCGGCAGCTCGGAGCTCTGCGTCGCCGCCGAGTGCGTGTGCCGAGCGGGCCTCACCCGCTGCGGCGAGCGCTGCGTCGACCTCGCGCGCGATCCTGATCACTGCGGGAGCTGCGGCAACGACTGCGGCGGGGACGTCTGCGGCGACGGCCTGTGCCTCGAGTCCTGCGCCGGCTTCCCCGACCAATGCGGGCAGAGCTGCACCAACACCGACGTCGACCCCCTACACTGTGGTGAGTGCGGTGAGCGCTGCGACGCCG
>JAGQIT010000528.1 GCA_020431135.1 Myxococcales bacterium
CGGCGCGCCGGCGCTGCTCGCCGGGCCCGCCGCTGCGGGTCCAGCCGCCGCCGACAAGGCCGCGTCCGAGCCGACGACGGCCGTGCCGAACGCCCCCTCCAACCGCGAGATCGCCGCGATCGAGGCGGAGATCGCCCGCGGCCTCGCCGAGCTCCGCCTCAGCGAGTCGCCGTCCTGCGACGCCGACGCCGACGCCGACGACGACACCGAAGGCTGCGACGGCAAGGCCGCGCCGGCGCCCTACTACGTCGCCGTCCGCCTGGTCCGCGCCGAGCTCCTCAGCCTCGACGGCTCCTACGGCGGCGTCATCACCGACGTCGGCGAGCGCCAGGCGGTCGCCAGCGTCGAGGTCCGCGTCGGCTCGCCGGCCCGCGACAACGGCGGGATCTTCGGCCAGGACGGCGCCCAAGTCCGCCTCCTCCTGCCCCTCGGGCCAGCTCCCGTGGTGACGCGCAAGAAGCTGTGGCTCGGGATGGACCAGGCCTACCGCGACGCCGCCGTCACCTACGCCGCCAAGCAGGCGATCCTCGCCCGCCTCGCCGGCGACCCGCCGCCGCCCGACTTCGGCCCCCCACCCGAGACCATCCCGCGGATCCGCGAGCGCCCGCAGCCGGTCGTCGGCGCCGTCGACCGCCCGGGCCTGCGCCAGCTCGTCGCCGACCTCAGCGCCCGCTTCGCCGACCACCCGGAGATCGACAACGGCGACGTCTTCTTCCAGCTCCTGCGCAGCGAGATCACGACGATCACGAGCGAGGGCACGGTCCTCCGCGAGGCCCGCGACCGCGCCGTGCTCTCGGTCGTCGCCGACACCCGCGCCGACGACGGCATGCAGCTCGACCACGGCCGGGCGATCCACTTCCAGTCGGTGCCCAAGGCCGACGACGCGCTGCGCAAGGAGGGCGAGGCGCTCGTCGATCAGGTCCTCGCCGAGCTCGCCGAGCTCGCCGCCGCGCCGATGATCGACGAGGACTACGACGGCCCGCTCCTCTTCGCCGACGTCGCCGCGCCGCAGCTCCTGGCCTCGACCGTCGCCACCCAGGCGATCGGCAAGCCGGCGCCGCTGAGCGACGGCGGCCGCCTCCGCGACCTCGAGCCCCACTGGCAGGATGACCTCGGCAAGACCGTGATGCCGGACTTCGTCGACATCGTCGACGACCCGCGCAGCGACGGCTTCGGCCAGTACCTCTACGACGCCGAGGGCTACCTCGCGGCGCCCGTGAGCCTCGTCCGCCGCGGCGTCCTCGAGAACCTCATCATGACCCGCGAGCCGAACAAGCACGTCGGCGAGAGCAACGGCCACGCCCGCCAGAGCCCGATCCTGACGATGGGCCCGGCGATCTCCAACCTCCGCCTGACCGCGCGCACGCGCGGCCGCTCGCGCGTCGCCATGGAGCGCGAGCTCCTCCGACGCGCCCGCGAGGACGGCTACGACTTCGCCTACACCGTCGAGCTCCTCCGCGACGGCAGCGTCCTCGGCCCCGTGCCGCGCGAGGGCGCCTCGACCTACGGCGGCTCGCGCAAGGTCACCCTGCCGGTGCCCGCCCGGGTCTTCCGCGTCGAGCCCGGCGGCAAGCGGACGCTGGTCCGCGGGGCCGTCCTCGCGCCGGCGTCGATGCGCGTGCTCCGGCGGATCCGCGCCGTCGGCGACCGCCGCCACGACGAGCCGATGCGGATCCCCGTCGGCTCGATCGGCGGCTTCGCGGCGGAGACCGGCATGGACGGGATCCTCAGCCACACCGTCGACGTCGAGGTCAGCTCGCCGGATCTCCTCCTCGAGGGCCTCGAGATCCTCATCGAGCGCGGCGAGCACGAGCGCCTGCCGACCCTCGTCCACCCGCTCCGCGATCCATCGTGGTCGCCGGATCCCGGCGGCGAGGCGAAGACGACCGCGCCCGCCGCGGAGTAGCGGCGCGCGCCTCAACTCTAGCGACCGCGAAGCGGCGCGCGTCCCTTCGCGCGGCGATCGATCGTCGACCCCCTCGTCCCCAGAGCTCACAGTCCCCGCACGGCGGGCTGTGGGCCCAAGGAGGGCGCGCGCCGACCCCTCAGACAAGCTGCAAGCACGGACATGTCCGAAGAGCTCCGCGTGCCGACGGCGCCTTCGTCAGCGAGCAGTCGCCGTCGCCGCGATGATCATGACGCCGCGCCGGAGGTGACCAAGCGTCCCTCAGTTGCGCACACACGCGCACCGGACACCGGACACCGGACGCCGGATCCGGGGCCGGAGCGCCCCCTGCGCACGTTCTGCCGCGGATGAGCGCTCGATCTGCCCCTTCGAACGACATGACTGAAGAGACATCTTCGCTGCGCGAGTCGGCGAATCAACGGCCGTCGATCGGCGATCCAACGGCGTCTAGCAGAGCGCCGCAGAGCGCCGAGGAACCCGCGAAATTCGGGCTTGCCACAGCCATTGCAGAGGGGGTACCTTGTCGCACGTCCTGGGCTAGACACTCGTAATTTGCGGGTGAAGCCCGGTCATTATGCATCCCCTATCGGGATGAGCGCGGCGACACCGTCGGTGATCGCCCCTCGCCCGAAACCTCCACGCAGCGACCAGGAGTATGGCCATGCGTCAGAAGACGTCCTCGTTTCGATCCACTGTCCGCAAGCTCGCCGGCACCTCTGACTCCGGCGCCGGGGCGATGACCGACAGCGAACGCTTCCTCCGCGCCGCCGAGCAGGCGTTCAACGCTGAGGACTCCCAGCGTCTCGCCGCTCAAGAGGTCCTCGACCGGCTCATCCCGGCCGCCGACTAGGCGAGCGGACGCGCGCACCCGCGCTGCGACGTACGCCCGATCGACGGGAGCCCGCCGAGTCTCCCGTCGAAACAGAGGCTTCGTGCGCCTCGAGCCAGGCTCGAGCGCTCGCCGAGATCGCGACGGCCGTGCGACGCGTCGTCGCGGCACGCCGCGCCGCTCACATCTCGAGATCGGTCCAGCCGTAGGGCACATAGCCCATGTCGAAGGGGTCCTC
>JAGQIT010000529.1 GCA_020431135.1 Myxococcales bacterium
GACGTCGGCGGCGGCGAGCGCCTCGGGGGGCCCGTCGGCGATCAGCACGACGCCGTCGCCGTCGCATTGGACGTCGCGGATCGCCTTGACGATCGTCGCGGTCGGGACCCGCTCCTCGGCGAAGCGCTCGAGGGCGGGGTGGTCGGCGGCGAGAACGAGGCGGAGGCCCGCCCGGCGCGCGCTGGCCAGGAGCGCCTCGGCGCCGGGGCGGAGCGCCGGCTGGAGCTCGACGAGGGCGAGCAGCGCCCGGTCGCGCGCGAGCAGGAGGACCGGCGCGTCGCGATCGCGGGCGGCGCGGGCGAGCGGCGCGTCACCGGCCTCGGGGAGGGCGGCGAGGGTCGCCTCGAGGGGGGCGAGGCGCCACCCCTCGTCGTCCTCGCGGACGTCCCTGGGATCGCCGCGCTCGCCGTCGAAGAGGCGGTGGAGGGCGGCGAGGCTCGCCTCGCGCGGGGCGTCGTCGGCGAGGGTGATGCGACCGAGGGCCGCGCCCTCGCGGATCAGGACGCGCTCGTGGATCACCACCGCGTCCATCCGATCGAGGAGGCGGAGCGCGTGCGTGCGCAGGACGACGACGTCGCGGCTCGCCAGGGTCCGCATCAGCTCGGCGCCGAAGACCGTGCGACCGTAGAGCGCCGCCTTGGGGAGGCCGCCGAAGAGCGGCGCGGTCGCGGCCTCGAGATCGTGGGTGTCGGCGAGGCCGACGACGAAGCCGCCGAGCGAGGCGAAGAGCGCCTCGTTGGCGTAGCGCTCGACGGCGCCCTCGGGAAGCTCGGTCGGGCGCTGTCGCTTGCGGATCGGCGCCCAGTGGCCGTCGGCGCCGGCGCTGCCGCACAGCTCGGGCTCGCGCGCGCGCCAGGCCCGGCGCCGGGCGAGCTCGGCGCGGAGCTTGATCCCCTGGACGAGCATGTCGACGAGCGGCCCGATCGGTCCGGCGCCGACCGCCTGGACGAAGGCGTTGGTCACCCCGAGGCCGATCTCGGTCGCCGGGTAGCCGAGGTAGTCGGTGAGGACCTCGCGGATCCGCGGGGTGTTGTCGACGACCGTCAGCAGCGCGGCGGCGTCGAAGCCGGCGCGGCTCGGGCGGTAGCCGGCGAGCTTGAGGCCGGTGCCGAGGAGCACGCCGAGGCCGTCGGCGGCGAGGTCGACGGTCTTGCGGGCGATCGGCTCGACGTCGGCCGGGTAGTCCGGGATCACCTCGGCGAAGGGCGCGTCGGCGATCCCGAGGCCGCGCTCGATCACCTCGAGGGCGCTGACGATCGTCTCGAGGGCGCACAGCTCCGGATCGAAGGAGACGATCAGGCGGCCGAGGGCGCCGTTGATCCGCAGCCAGCGGACGCCCTCGAAGGCGCCGATGCTCGCCTCGATGGCCTCGCTGAAGCGCCCGAAGTGCTCCGGCGAGAGCGCGCGGAGCTCGACGTGCGAGCGGTCGCCTTCGCTCCAAATCCGCCGCCTGCGGTGGCCGAAGAGGTTGACCAGCGTGCGCACGAGCGGGGCGCTTGCGATCGTCGGCCGCAGTCGATCGAAGAGACCCATGACCGGCCCAGGATGGTCTAGGGCGGTCGCCAGAGCCAGCGCGAACTTGGCGGCGGCGCCCGCCGACGCGCGAGATTTTCAGTTGCCTGCGGCGCCCGCCGGGTTCATGACTGCGGACATGAGCGTCGACAGCGCGAAGAACCCCCGCGAGCCCAACCACTACATCCTCCGCGGCTACGGCACGGAGCTCACCCTGTCGACCGACGGCGAGGCGAGCCTCGTCTTCGTCAACGGCGGCGTCGAGCTCTCCTTCAAGGGCGCCGCGGTCCGCCACAGCAGCGTCGAGATCGGCGATCTTCTCACCGTGACCCTCGAGGCGGTGCCCGACCTCCACGTCGTCACGCTCACCGTGCTGATCCCGGCGATCAACCTCCACCACGACGAGGCGAGCTTCTCGACGCACGCGATCATCACGGAGCACCGGACCTCGATCGGCGGGCCGGCGCTCGTTCAGGGCCCGCTCCATCGCTACGAGACCCGCCAGCTCGAGGGGGTCGCGAGCTTCGTTGCGAGCTAGGAGGCTGTCCCGCAGCTCGGCACGCGCCCGCGCTTGCCCTCGCCGACGCTCTCGGCTCCGACGAAGCTTGAAGTACGGTACAGCGGCGCTTCGCGAAGCGCCGACGATTGCGGTGCGAAGCCCGGGGGCAGACGCCCGGCGCTCGCTCTCGCCGAGCCCATGCCTCGGCCGCAGCGCGAGCGCACGCGCGTGACTCCTGCCGCTGGCCCGCCGTCGCTCGATCGGTGCGAGGTTGTGGGAGAGCGGGGCCTCCGCGAGAGGTGCGATCGGACGACGCGCGGTGCGAGGGATTGCCGGCGGATCGCGGGGAGACCGAAGAGGCCGCGGCCGGATCTCGATCCCCGCGCGCCTGCGAGGTGCCCGCCGGCTGCGCGCGGGAGGCGTGGGTGATTAATTCGTCATGTCTCTTTGGACATTTATTTTCGGGCGGCCGCAGAGCTGATTTGACCTCGCTGTCACATTAGACATGTCCTCTGATGTGCGACGGGAGGCGCGTGCGTGCGGAAGAAACGGGGCAGGCGAGCCGCCACCACGCAATCCTGTTGATGCTTTGTGCGCACCCGGTGTGGACGGCGAGCGATCTCTGGATCGCCTCGCGGCAATGATTGCGGGGAGAAGTACGGCGTTCGACCCTGTTGCGCGCCTACGCGCCGCGCGGCTGCGCGCGCCGAGTGCTGTCATTTCTCGCGGGTTAGCGGCGCCCCTCCGAGGGATTGTCCACACGCGCGGAGTGACGCTAGTGGAGCTTTGGTGTCAGATGATGTGCCGCATGTGTGTCAACGTCACGTCAGGAATTTCGCGGGCTGTCTTTGATCCGGTCGGCGACGCCCGCTAGGATGAGTGGGCGGTAGGAGCCGTGGGCGCGGCGAGAACCGTGAGGATGATAGGGGGGTCGTTGTGGCACAGGTAAGCCAAATTCAGGGGCACATCGCGGTCGCGCGGGCGGAGGCCGACGGTCAGAGGATCCTGAGCGGTGATCTCGGCGACATCTCGCTGCCGACGCTGCTTCAGCTCGTCCAGATCGAGACGATCAGCGGCTGGATGACGATCGACAACAAGGCCCGGATCGACGTGTCGAGGGGGCACATCGTCGGCGCTCGGATAGCCGGCCTCACGGGCGTCGAGGCGCTGCGCGAGATCCTCTTCCAGGAGGGCGGCACCTTCCAGGTGCTCCGCGGTGAGCCCGACGCCGGCGAGGTCATCGAGTGCGTCCCCTTCGCGGTGATGGACGCGTGCCGCCTGCGCGACGAGTGGGACCGGATCGCCGGCAAGATCCTCAAGATGGCGGGCGACCACACCTGGAAGGCGACCGGTACGGCGGTCGACGCGGTGATGGCCGCGGTCGACGGCGCCCGCTCGCTCCACGAGCTCAGCGTCGACACCGGCCAGGCGCCGACGCTGATCGTCGACGGGATCCTCGACGCGATGGCGATGGGTCTGGTGAGCGTCGCCGGGAGCAAGCCCGTGGAGGCGCAGCGACCCGCGCTCGTCGCCCCCGCGGCTGACGACGTCCTCGATGAGGTGGAGGACGACGGCGAGGAGGTCGACTTCTACGAGCTGCTCGATCAGGCGCGGACGCTGCTCCGCGCGGGTGAGCTCGACGCCGCCGAGACGGCGGTAAACCGCGCCCTCCGCCAGCGCCCGGACGATCGGGTCGCGCGTCAGAACCTGCGCGCGATCCGGGCCAAGCGGGCGCGCATGTAGCCCCGCGACGGGACGTCCGAGATGTCTTCGTTTGCCCCGCGCTCCTCCGCCACCACGCGTGGCTCTGGGGGGAGCGCGGGGTTCGTCGTCTCGACGCACGGACGCCTGCACAACACCGTTTCCATAGGGAGTGGAGATGAGCCGATCGGAGAAGATCACGGAGCTGCTGCGCACGCTCTCCAACAGCTCGCCGGACATCGAGGCCGCGGCGGTCGTCGACAACGACGGCCTCTTGATCGCCTCCGCCTTGCCGGCGGACATCGAAGAGGACCGGGTCGCGGCGATGAGCGCGGCGCTGCTCGGGATGAGCGAGCGCATCGTCCGAGAGCTCTCGCTAGGTGAGTTTTCTCTGGTGATGATCCGCGGGAGCGCGGGCTTCACCGTCGTCTGTCGCAGCGGTGCGGACGCCGTATTGACCGTCCTCGCCGCGTCGAGCGCGAAGCTCGGCTTGATTTTTCTTGACGTCAAGCGAGCTGCGGCCGAGATTTCCAAGCTGATCAACTGACCTGACGCGGCCCGCGTCGGAGAAGCGACACTGCATGACGGAACTCGGCGTCGAGGCGGAGGTGACGGCTCTGCTGGGGGGCATGAACGCCATGGGGGGCTATCAGCTCTCCCTGGTGTGCACCGACCAGGGGCTACTCGTCGCCTCCGCGGGGGAGACCCTGCGCTCCGAGGTCGCCGCGGGGCTGACCAGCCTCTTCGACGACATCGTCGTCCGCGCTGTCCGCGATCTCGGGGTCGCCGACGTCGACGAGCTGACCCTCTCCGACGCCAAGGTCGGCCGCTTCGTCGTCCGTCCGCTGCACACGGAGGGGAGCGACCGTCGCCTCTTCCTGGTGGTCCAGGTGCCGCGAGACGCGTCGTGGCGCCGGAACACGAACATCGTCGCCCGCAAGCTGGTGAAGATCCTGAAGCCGCTCCTCGAGGGCTCTGAGGATCCCAGCGCGGCCGTGACCGCGGCCGCGACGGCGAAGAAGAAGCGCACGACGAAGAGCTAGCGGCCAGCGGCTGCGTGCGCTCGCCCGGTCGTCGATCCTGCTCCGCGCCGGACCGCGCGGGAGCTCGTGGTGATGACGGTTGCGAGGGGGCGGCTCTGGTCGCAGCGGCAGAGCGACGCTCTACGTCGCCCGCACCGCGCTCCGGTGCGGCGTCCTGTCGGCGGAGCGGGCGATGCTGCGCGAGCGCGTATTGGAGGGCGCTACGGGTCGTCTTGGGGGGGCCGTGTCGCCCTCGGCACCTCGACCGGTCGCAGGGCGCGAGCCCTCGGCGTAGGCGCGGTCGTATGCGAGCGAGCGAGGTCTGCGTCTCGGGTCTGCGCAGGTCTGTGGCGCGTCTGCGGTCGCGCGAATCCTGCGGCCTGCTGCGGTCATGGGGCCTGGCTTGATATGGTTGGTACATGCGGTTCGCCGCATGTCGACGATGGGAGATGGGATGACGACGAACCTCGACGCCTTCAACATGCTCAAGGGCTTCATCGGCTTCACGGACAAGGACGCCGAGAACCTCAAGGCGCTCGCTCCGCTCTTTGAGGCCCACGGCGCCGCGATCACGGACGCCTTCTACGAAAAGCTCCTCGCCGAGGAGGAGGCCGCGGCGCTGATCGAGGGCCGGGTCGATCAGCTGAAGAAGACGCACGCGCGGTGGATGGGCGAGCTCTTCGCTGGCGACTACAGCGACGGCTACTTCGACAACCGCTGGCGGATCGGCCTCGCGCACGTCCGCGTCGGCGTCCGCCCGCACTGGGTCGAGGCGGTGATGAGCTTCCTCCGCGCCGAGGGGCTCAAGGCGATGGCGGGGGAGATCGCGGACATCGAGGCGCTGACGGATCGCTACGCGAGCCTCGTGAAGGTCCTCGATCTCGATCTGATGATCATCAACCTCGCGTACGGTGAGGAGCGCCTCGAGCGGCTGTCGAGCTTCACCGGCATGAGCCGCAAGCTCCTCGAGCGCTGCGTGACGCAGGCGAAGAAGTAGACGCTGCGCCGCGGGCGGACGCGCGAGCGCGGTCGAGGTCGCGGTCCTGCCGACGGGGTCACGCTTCGCGCCGCACAAGTGACGCGTTGGCGAGCGAACGGCGCCCCTCTCGCGGATCACGCCTCGACGGGGTGACCGCTCGCGGGTCCGCGGCTGGGAGGTCGTGACGCGCGAGGTGCCCTCTCGCGGCTCCTCGTCGTCGCCGGAGAGGGTCCCTCTCCCGAAGAAGGTCCCTGTGCGGTCTGCACAGCGGTGTCCCATGGAGCGCGTCATCGCCGATGATCGCGTCGCAAGAGGTCGCGTGGACGGGGGGACGCGCGTCTTGAGCTGCTTCGGGCGCGTGGGGGGTGCGTGCGTCCGAGCCAGGTCGCGCCGAGGCGGCTCTCGCCGAGGCGAGCGCCGCTGTCGGCCGCCTTCGCGGGGATGAGCTCGAGCTCCCACGGCGCGCCGGGAGGGGCGATCTTCGCGACGAGCTCGGCGATCCGCTGGCGGCCGTCGGCGCCTGGGACGAAGCGCTCGAGCGCCGCACGCGGGAGGCCGCGGAGGGTGAGGCGCAGGCCGTGAGGGACCCGAAGGTGGTCGCCGAGCGCGACGGCGCCGAGGCGGGCGCCCGCGCTGCCGAGGCCGCGTCGCGGGGCTGAGGGCTGCGGCGCGGGCCGATCTTCTAGCGGGGCGGCCGAGACCTCGAGATCGCTGGTGATGTCCGCGAGGGCGACCGCGACGGCGCGAGCGAGCAGCGCGGGGCTGGGCGCCCGCGCGGCGAGGAGCAGGGGCAGGAGGCGGAGTCGGACCGCCCGCGGGAGGCTCGTGGTCGGCGCGTCGAGGCCGGCGGCGGCGAGCAGGCGCGCCTCCCAGCGGGCCGCGTCGTCGCTGCTCTGCGGCGGTCGAAGGTGGCTGAGGGCGTCGATTTCGAGGTCGAGGAGAACGCCGTGGAAGAGATCGAGGAAGCCGCGGAGGCGGCGACCGCCCGCGCTCGCGGAGGCGGCGGCCTCGACCAGCGCCAGCGGCAGCGGGGTCGCCGTGCCGACGAGGCCCGGGCGGCGCGGGTCGGCGAGCTCCAGGTATGTGCGCGCGGGGTTCGGCGCGTCAGGGTCCGCGGTCGGAGAGAGAACACTAATATGTCTTTTTGGGCAGAATCCTAGGGCGGCGCGCTGACGCAGCGAGATGTCCGCTGCGGTCGGCGTCGAGCGCCGGCGGAGGGCGGTGACGAGGGCGAGGAGCGAGCTGCGCGAGGGGTCGCGGCGGTGCGCCTCGAGCCACGCGTCGTCCGCGGGGGGAGGGGCGATGCAGGCGTTGGACTCGTGTGGGCCGTCGCGCTCCGCTTGGTCTGCGTCGCGCAGCGGCGCGGGGCTCGTCGCTGCGCGCGCAGGGGGGGCCTCGCGGCGGTCGCGTGTCATGGGACCTCCTGCGGCCACGAGCGCCGCTCACCGGTCGGGTTGAGCTGGATCGTGAGGAGGCTGGTCGCCTCGAAGCCGGCCTCGTCGGCGAAGAGAGGCGCCAGGAGCTCGCCGAGGAGCTCGACCTCGGCCTCCGAGGCGAGGCCGCCGCGGTCGATCGTCAGCGTCGTCTCGATCGCTGGGATCGAGGCGTTCTCGCGCGGGATGTAGGCGCGTCGACGCCGGAGGTCGACGAGCGCCTCGCTGAATTCGCCGCCGAGGAGGCGCCGAGGGGCGCCCGGTGGACGCGACGGGGCGTAGAGCGCGAGCAGCTCGCGGAGGGCGCCTACGGTAGCGAGCGGGCGGCGACCGGGGCCGAGCTGGTCGACGAGGGCCCAGGCGCGGTCGACGTCGAGCGACGGTCGCCGGGGCGGGGTGATCGGCGTGATGTTCGTCGCCTCGGCGAGCAGCAGGTGGCGCGGGCCGTGGCCGAGGGCGCCGATCTCGAGCTGCGCGGGGAGGTGGCGGTTCGTGCACAGGAGGCGCGTCGACACCAGCGCTGGGGCGCTGCGGGTGGCTCCCGCGTCGTCGATGGCGAGGCGGCAGTCTTGGGCGTCGTCGCCCGCCGTCGCCCGGTCGACCTCGAACGTCGGCCCGTCGCCGCCGGGCGGGAGGACGCCGCAGATCCGCGGCTGCGCGGCGCGCCCGTCGACGGTGACCTCGGTGAGCGCGAAGACCTCCATGTGACGGGCGGCGACGCCGTCCGCCCGCAGGAGCCTCGGCCTGTCGCCATGGACATGGTCGAAGGGCTCGGCGGTCGTCGGGAAGAGGTTGAGCGCGGGGGCGCAGTGGAGGCGCACGTTCGCCGGCGAGAGGCGCGAGGGGAGGGCGGAGAGCGACGGCCCGTCGTCAGCGGCGGAGAGCTCGAAGTGGAGGGTGAAGGCCGGGCCTGTGAGGGCGAGGGAGCCGAGGCCCGTGACGTCGACGAAGCCGGCGAAGTCGGGGTACGCGAGGCCCTCCACGAGAACACGGATCGCCGGCGGGGTCGCCTCGGGCCAGGGGAGGAGGCGGGGCTCGAGGGCGGCGAAGGGGGAGCGGATCGCGGCGGCGACGGGCGGGCGCTCGCCGTCGCTGTCGGTCGCGCGGATCGTCGTGCAGCTGCGGACGAGGCCGTTTCGCAGGCGGGCGGCCGCCGCCGGGTCGCGGTCGTGGATGAAGAGGCGCAATTGATCGAGGCTCGGGACAAGGGCCGCGCCGGCCTCGCTCGCGCGGAGCTCGAGGTTGAGAACGGCGCGCATCGGCCCCTGTCGGTCGAGGGTGACGCCGACGATCTCGAGCGGCATGAGGTCGACGTCGGCGGCGGTCGTGAAGCGGGCTGCGGTGCCGTCGACGGGGCGCGCGCGCAGCTCCTTCCCGCGCGGGATCGGCTGGCGCGAGCGGAGGACGCGGAGATCCGGGCGGAGCTCGACGACGGTGGCCGCGGGGAGCGGCCGGATCCACTGGGGCCCGAGGGACTCGAGGAGGCGCTTGGCGAAGCTCGCGGCGGCGCCGTCGATCTCCGCCCGGAGGTCGGCGCAGAGGAAGGCGAAGCCCGCGAGGAGGCGCTCGATGTCCGGATCCTCGGCGTCCTCGGCGAGGGCCGCCGCGGACTGCGGGTGGCTGGCCGCGAACTCACGCGAGAGCTCGCGGACGCGGGAGAGCTCGCGGGTGAAGCGCTCGGAGACGCGGGTCATCGCCGCCTCCGCTCGTCGGTCTGAGACCCGAAGGCGGCGACGCCCACCGCGTCGATCGTCGCCCGAGTGCTCGGCGCGTCCCCTTCGCGGAGCTCGAGGTGGAGGGCGGCAGCCTTGCGATCGAGGGCGACGTGGAGATCGGTCTGGGGGAGATTGGCGCGGCCGGCCCTGAGGAGGCGCGTGAGCTGAATTCGCAGCGCGTGCGCGGCCGCGCGATCGCCGTGGACGACGTCAGCGAAGCAGGGGAGCCCGAAGCTCGGATCGCTCGGCGCCTCGCCCGGGCGCGTGTCGAGGGCGAGCGCGAGGGTGCGGGCGGCGGCCGACGTCGGCGCGTCAGCGTCTCCCCGGAGTTGGGCGAGGAGGCCGGTGGAGGGGCTGCGGGGGCGAGGCATCGTCGTCGGGGTCGGCCGCGGACGGGGGGCGTTGCGCGGCGCCGTCGAGAATCTGTCGAGGCCCGCAACACCCGGCCTTCGCCGGCCGATCGCGGGTGTGGTGCCCGCTCCATCGACGTCTACCTCTCCCCGCGCCTGCGCCTCGCCGCTGGCGATCCGTGTCTTTGTTCAGCGCGCCGACGAGCCGCCTGAGCTGCTGCTCTTCGATCAGGCGACGATCACGATCGGTCGACCGGCGAAGTCCGGGCGTCGACCGGCGATCGCGCTCGCGGACCGCGGGGTCTCGCGCCGGCACGCCGCGCTGCATGTGACGGCGCGGTCGCTCGTCATCGAGGATCGCGGCGGGCGTGCGGGGATCTTCCTGGGCGGCGAGCAGGTTCGGGGCCGCGAGGAGATCGAGCCCGGGCAGCGGATCACCCTCGCGGCCTACACGATCTGGATCGAGCGCTGCGCGGCGTCTTTGGCCCCGCCGCCGGGGCGCCGTCCTGAGCTGACGCCGCCCTCACCCGCGCCGTGGGAGCCCGACGTCGGCGCGGCGAGCTGGGTGCGGGCGGGCGAACCTGCGCGGCTGCTCCTCCGCGGCCGAGCGCGGACGCGGGGGCGCGCGTGGCTCTCGGAGCACGCCGAGGTCGCTCCGGAGGATCCGCGCCGGCGTTGGATCGAGGCGTCGCTCCAACGGAGAACGTCGCGGCTGCGTCGCTGGGGCGCGGTCGCGCTCTCTGCCGCGGCGACGGTCGGCCTCGGCGTGGCGCTGGCCGGTCCGCCGCTGTCGCCCCCGCAGAGGCGCGCCGAGCCCCTCCGTTGCCCGCGGGCGGAGTTCGCGGCGATCGAGTCATGGGTCGAGGCGTCGACCTCCGCGTCGCCGGCTGCGGCGGCGCTGCGTTGGGCCGAGTCTGCGGGCTGTCCGAGCGGCGTGCGCCTGCGGATCGAGGCGCGTCTCCACGGGGCGCTCGCTGACGACGGGCGCGCGCCGGTCGGGACGGTCGCCGGCTCTGTCGTGGAGATGACGGCGATCGCCGGAGAGGACGCGGTCATCGTCGACGAAACGGCCGGAGGCGCCGTTCGCCTGGCGATGGATGGCGAGCAGGCCCGCTTCGGCGGCGCGTCGAGCCGCTGGAGCGTCAGCGCCGACGGCCGCAGGGCGGCCGAGCTCACACCTGGGGATCGCGTCGTCCTGTGGTCGACCGAGGGCACGCCGATCGAGGTCGCGGAGTTCGACGCCGGCGGAGCGATCGTCGCGGCCGCGCTGGATCCCCGCGGCGAGAGGTTGTGGGTCGTCGCCGGCGGGCGACTGCGCGGCTGGGCGCGAGGCGAGCGCGGATGGACGGCGCTGGAGGAGCGCGAGGAGCTGATCGGGATCACCGCTGAGGATCGCGTCGAGGTCGGCGCGGGCGGTCTCATCGTCGGGCGCAGGGACGCGCTGTGGTGGCAGCCGCTCGACGGAGGACGCGCGGCGCCGCGGCACCTCGGGCGCGTCGACGCGTGGATCCTCGCGGAGGACGGCGCCGCGCTCCTCACCCTGAGCGGCGGGGAGCTCCGTCGCTGGCAGCTACGGCGCGGGCGCCTGCGCAGCGGCGTCGTGGTCACGCTCGACGGAGCGCTGCGGGCCTGGGCGGCGATCCCTGGCGGCTCGACGATCGCGGTCGCAAGCGGCGACGGCCTCCGCCTCCTCGACACGCGACAGCGCTGGCGCCGAGGTGAGCCCCTCGCTCGCGCCCTCGACCTCGAGGGCCGCGCCGTCGACGAACTCTCGGTGGATCCCGAGGGGCGCTGGCTCCTCGCAAGCGACGCCTCGGGGGCGCTCCGTTGGCGCATCGACGGCGTGAACGCGGTCGAGGTCGGGGCGCCGCTGCAATGGCAGGAGCGGCCCGAGCTCCGCGCGCTCGCCGGACACGACCTCGTCGTGAGCCGCGGCGCGCGTGTCGATCGGTGGTCGCTCGTCGGCGAGGCGGGGAGCGACGGCGCCGTCGTCGATCACGGCGGGTCCGTGACGGCCGTCGCGCTCGAGGCCGAGGGGCGCTGGCTAGCGACGGTAGGCGCCGGGGTCGTGAGGATCTGGCGGCGCGAGGGGGCTGTGAGCTGGCGGCGCACCGCGACGCTCGAGGTGTCCGAGGCGTCCGCGTCGAGCCCCGCCGTCGCGTTCCTCCGCGGGCGCGATGGGCCGCTCCTGGCGGTCGCGCGCGGGCGTCACGTCGATGTCTACGATCTGGGCGAGGACGGCCCCGCGCTGAGCTCAAGCTCCAGCCACGGGCGTCCCGTTGTTGAGCTGCGCCCCGTCGATGGGAGCGGCGCCTTCGTCGGGCTCGACGCGCAGGGAGGCGCGGCGCTCTGGTCCTTCGATCCGGGGAGCGGCTCGCTGTCGCGGCGGCGCACGTGGGCGCTCGACAGCGTCGCCACGGCGTTCGCGGCGGAGCCCGGCGGGCAGCGCCTGCTCCTCGGCGACGCGTCCGGCGGTCTCCATCGCGTCGACGTCGAGCGACGACGTGACGCCGAGAACATCGCGGGCCTGCGCGCGCTCCCGGGGCATCGGCAGGGGGTGCGCGCGATCGCGGTCTCTGAGGACGGTCGGCGCGTGGCGACGAGCGGCGACGACGGTCGGATCCGGGTGCTCAACCTCGACGACGAGTCGACGCTGCGCACCTTCGAGGCCGCCGGGGTCCGCTCGCTCGCCTTCCTCGGCGGCGGCGCGTGGCTCGTGGCGCGCGGCGAGGACGGCGTGATCTGGGCGTACTCGACGGCAACCGGAGAGGCCTCCGCGCTCGGGCGGCGCTCGGGTCCGCCGGAAGGGCTCGTCGCGCTCGCGGATGGACGCCTCGCCGTGCGCAGCGATCGCGGCGTCGAGATCTGGGCCCTCGAGCTCCGCGGCGCGCGTCCGCGGGTCATGGCCGCGATGGACCTCGCCCGCGACGGCGCCGGGCCGCTGGCGGCGTGGTCGATCGAGCGACGCACGGGGACGCTGGTCACCGCAGAGCCCGAGGGGATCGTCCGCGTTCGGCCGCTCGCCGCGGAGGGGCTGATCGCGCTGGCGTGCGCGCTGGAGCCGGAGGAGCCCGACGCACGAGCGCCGGAGGACTCGAGCCATGGGCTACTGGCGGGCGTCTCGCTCGTCGACCCGTGCGCGTCGCGGGAGCGCTCCGAGCGGAGCGTGTTCTCGGGGTAGCGCCCCTTGTCTGGGCCAAGGGCGCGTCGAAGGTCGCGCTCACCGAGGACGTCTCGAGCCTCGCCGGGCCGCGCTGGCTCGGGGCTCGGCGATGCTCGCGAATTGGGCTCGGCGCTGCGGTGCCTCGCAAAGCGAGCTCGGGCGCTGAGAACCTCGCTTCGCGGCGCCGAAGTCGAGGGAGCGTCGCACACCCATTGTAGCCCGACTCTCGCGGCGCGCCGCAGCTGGACGACGACGAGGACCGACGGGGACGCGAGCCCCCATCGGTCCCATGAGCGGCCCCTAGTCGCGGCGAGGAGCCGTGCGCTCGACGCACTGAGCGTCGCCCTCGGGGCAACGCATCCGCACATGGATGTGATGGACGTGCCCCTCAGCGTGCTGGACGAGCGTCGCTGCGCCGCGTCTCGGCCACTGGATCCGCGCGTCGAGGAGCGCCGGACGGGCCCCGGCTCGGAGGGCCGCGCGGCGGAGCTGCTCGTGCAGCGCATAGTCCAGGAAGATGACCTCGACCGCGGGCTGCTGAGCGAGGGCGTCGATGAGGCCCCAGGTCGCCTCCCAGTCGACCTCGTCCGGCTCCGGGCGGCAGACCTCCGTGCCGCAGTGCGCACAGCCGCGGGCGTAGGCGCCGGCGAGCGTCGGCAGCCAGATGTCCACGTCGCGCCCGGACTGGTGTGAGCGGTGCGGGCCGAGCGGCCCGCCGTTCGCGCTGCTGATGTCGCCGATGACGACCTCCCCCGTGTAGCCCTGGGCGGCGCGAAAGCAGGCGATCGCGTCGACAAGCGCCTTCGCCGTCGCGCCCGTGGCGTACGCGTGACGCGGGCAGCGGAGGGTGTAGAGGGCGAGCTCGGGGAGGCGCAGCGGATCGTCGAGGGCGCCCCTGGTGACGCCGCCGATCGACGCGGCGCCGCCGGGGATCTCGAGGCCCGCGCCGCAGGTCGTCGGGGTCGCGACGAGCGGCAGCGCGACGCGGTCGCCGGCGCGGAGGGCCCCGCGGAGCCCAGGGTTCGCGGCCCGCAGCAGGGCGAGGTCGAGGTCGTAGGTGACGGCCAGCGAGTCCCAGGACTCGCCGACGCCGACGCGGAGCTCGGCTGGCGTGGCGCCATCGAGCGTACGTGCCGGAGCGCGCGAGGCCGTCGAGCGCGGATTGCGGCCACGCGGCGACGCGCGGTGCGTGCCGGGAGGGGGAGGTCGAGCCTCTCCCTGCGTCGAACGAACGTGTGTCCTTGAAGACATGCGATCCTCGGCCGCGCGCGCTGAGGTCACGGCGTAGGCGATCACCGCGGCGCCGAGGAGCGACCCGAGCGTCAGGGCGAAGCGCGGCGGCGACGACCGGCGGGGCCGGCTCGCGTCGGCGCGTCGGCGCGTCCGTCGGGGCTCGCTACGACTCCTCTCAGCCGGCGCGTCGCCCGGCTCGGCGCTCGCCGCTGCGTCTCCGGTTCGGATCGCCGGAGGCGACTGACCGACGAAGCCGCGGCGCAGCGCGGAGGTGTCGAGCGGCGGCGCGAGGGGGCGGACGGTGAGGTGCTCATCGCCGATCAGGAGGCGGGCGGCGCCCGCGATCAACCGCGGCGCGTCGACCTCGGCGCCGTCGACGAGCGTCGTCGGCCCCGCGCCGTGATCGTAGACGCGGACGACGGGCCCCTCGCAGCGGAGCGTGCAGTGGCGGAGCCCGACCCCGGCGCGGTCGATGACGACCTCGTTGTCGAGCGCTGCGCCGATCCGCAGCGTCGGGCTCTGGACCAGGCGGGGCCCGACCCCAGGCGCGTGGCGCTGGATGATCCAGCCGCGTTCGCCCCCCTTGAGCACCACCGCCGGGGGGCGGGGCTGAGGTTCAGGGCGCATGACGCACCTCTGCGCGGTCGTGCCCGTGGGCCCGGCGCAGGCGGAGGCCGAGCTCGAGCGCCTTGGCGACCGCCCCGTCGTCGGCGGCCCCGGTGCCGGCGCTCTCGGCCGTCACCTGCGGCCTCGCGGCGCTCGTGGCGACGAAGACGTAGGCGACACCGAGGAGGCCGAAGAACGCGAAGGCGACGACGCCCGTGAGCGCGGAGGTCCCGTCGACGTTGAGCGCGGCCTCGCGCACGCGACGGACAAGGTCCGCCCACGCGTCGCCACGGTCGGCGCGCGGGGCCTCCGCGTCACTCTCCTGGCGCGGCGCCAGGATCGTCCCGTCAGAGGTCACATCGCGGGCCTCGCTCGTCGGCAGGAGGAGCGTCGGCGGGCTCGGCGATGGGGGCGGCTGCGACGGCTGCGGCGGCGCCGCGGCGCCCCGCCGCCGTCGGCGGTAGAACGCCGTCGGAGCCTCGTCGTCGGCGATGGGCGCGAAAGGTGTCTCATTCGACATGATCGATCACCCCTTGTCGAGCTTGCCGACGAGCGAGAGGGTGAACTCGGCCCCCTCGTACTTGAGGTGGGGCTCGATGGTCAGGCCGCAGCGGTACCAGCCGACCTGACCGGGGACCTCCTCGACGCGGACCGCGGCGCGGCGAAGCGGCTTGCGCGAGCGCGTCTCGGGCGAGGGATCGGCCATGTCCGCGACGTACTGCCGGATCCACTGGTTGAGCTCGCGCTCGAGATCCGCGCGGCCCTTCCAGGCGCCGATCTGCTCGCGCTGGAGCACCTTGAGGTAGTGGGCCAGGCGGGTGATCACGAACATGTAGGGCAGGCGCGTGCCGAGGAGATGGCTGGTCTGGGCCGCGAGCCCCTCCGGCGTGCCGGCGAAGCGGCGCGGCCGCTGGATCGAGCACGCCGAGAAGAACGCCGCGTTGTCGCTCTCCTTGCGGAAGACCATGCCGATGAAGCCCTGCTCGGCGAGCTCGTACTCGAGGCGATCGTCGATGCAGACCTCGCAGGGCGCCTTGGTGTGGACCTCGCCGCCGGCCTCGTAGTCGTGGAGCGGCAGGTCGAGGACGGCGCCGCCGCCCTGCGGGCCGATGATGTTCGGGCACCAGCGGTACTTGGCGAACGAGGCGGCGATCCTCGCCGTCAGGGCGATCGAGGCCGGCCCCCAGAGGTAGGCGTCGTGATCGCCGATCACCGTCTCCGAGAAGCCGAAGGCCTTGACCGGGAGCTCGCTCTCGCGGCGGCCGTAGGGCGCGCGCAGGAGGAAGCGCGGCAGGCACAGGCCGACGTAGCGCGAGTCCTCGCGCTCGCGCAGCCCCGCCCAGCGGGCGAAGCTCGGGCCCTCGAAGTGGGCCTGGAGATCCTTGATCCGGCCGAGCTCAGCGAGGCTGTCGACGCCGAAGAAGCGCGCCCCGGCGTTGCCGAGGATCGGCACATGGGCCATGGCCCCGAGCGCCCCGAGGTTGCGGAGGAGGGCGACGTCTTGGGCGCCCGCGCCGAAGTCGTACGTCGTCGTGATGACGCCGTAGGGCTTGCCGCCGAGGACCCCGAAGGCCTGGCGGTAGACGTGGTGATAGAGCCCGGAGGACGGGAGTTCCGGCGACTCGTCGAAGTCCGCGGCGAGCTCGTCCTTCGAGGCGCTGAGCACCTCGACGCGGATGTTCTCGCGGAAGTCGACCTGGTCGACGAGGTGCTTGAGGCCGCGCCACTGCGACTCGAGGTGCTTGACCTCGGGGTGGTGGAGGAGGCGATCGACCTGGGCGCTGAGGCGCTCGTCGACCGCGTCGATCATCCGATCGATGAGCGCGCGATCGAGGCGCTGAACGGTCGGCGTCGGCGGCTCGTCGAGGAGCCGACGGAGCAGCTCGCGGGCGCCGCTCTCGACGAGCGCGTAGGCCTGATTGTCTGTCCGGCTGATCCGCGTCTCGCTGAGGAGCGCGGAGAGGGTCGGGGTCACGTCGACGATCTCGGCGTCGATGACTTGGGTCTGGGCGGTCACTGGCCCACCTCCTCATCCTTCGCGGCCGGCAGGGCGAGCTCGCGGCCGAGGCGGGCGCGGGCGTCGGGATCCGCGAGGATCCGGGCGATCTCGCGGGCGAAGCGCGGGCGGTTGGCGATCGGCCCCTTGAGGGCGACGAGCGCCTGCCGCAGCTCGAGGAGCCGCGCGAGCGCGGGGACCTGGCGGACGATCGCCTCGGGGCGGAAGTCGGCGAGCTCGTCGAAGCGCAGCGTCGCCTCGAGGGTGCCGCCGCGATCGTCGAGCGCGTTGTCGACATTGACGGTCACCTCGAGCGCGTGCGAGGCGAGCACCTTGTCGAAGCTCTGCTTGTCGATCGACACCGGCGTGCGCTCCTCGATCGGGCGCTCGTCGTCGCGGCCCGTGTAGTCGCCGATCATCAGGATTCGCAGCGGGAGCTCGACCTCCTCCTGCGCGCCCTCGACCGACGACTGGTAGGTGATGTTCACGCGCTCCTTCGGCGCGACGGACTGTTCTCTGGCCATCTTCTTGATCTCCTGGTCCGCGCAGCGGCGGGTCGCAGGGGTGGTCGGCCGCCGTCGCCGGCCGTTGCGCGGGACGGCGAAGAAAATGTCGAGGAGCCCGGAGGCGCCGGCATCGGCCGCCGCGGGCCGGCGTTGCGTCGCCGGAATTTTTGTTCCCTCACGCAGCATGTCCATAAAAACAGGTTGCCGCTGCGCCGCGGGAACCTAGCGTAGATGCATGGCTGAAACAGTACATCTCACACTCAAGGCGAACGGCAGCGTCATCGACGGCGAGAGCACCCAGCTCGACCTCGATCGCGAGAACACGATCGAGTGCCTGAGCTTCTGCGACAAGGTCCGGACGGCGCGCGAGCGCGGCTCGCGGGCGGCGGTCGGCCGCCGCGTCCACGAGCCGCTCGAGATCGTCAAGCGGATCGACGCGTCGTCGCCCCTCATCGCCAAGGCCCTGTGCCGCAACGAGAAGATCGAGGGGGCCTTTCGCTTCTACCGCCCGAGCCCGAGCGGCGACGGGACGACGGAGCACTTCTTCACCGTCGAGATCACGGACGGTCGGATCGACTCCATCGAGCGGCTCTCGCCGAGCGCCCTCGACCCGGTGTCGTCGGCCGCCCCGCCCCTCGAGACGGTGCGCTTCGTCTACCACTCGATCCGCTGGGTCTACGAGCCGAGCGGCGCCGAGTACGTCGATCGGTGGAGCAGCTCGGACAGCTAGGAGAGGGGGAACGAGCGGGCGAGGGGCGCCGCCGTGCAGGACGCGCGGCGGCGCCTCTCGCTTCTCTCGTCGTTGTGGGGCGAGCCCCTCGCGCCGCATCTCGTCTGCGAGACGGAACGCGTCGGCGGACCGCGTCGGCGGACCGCTTGCGATTGACGCCGGCCGCAGGTTTGACTGACGGGTAGCGTCGGCGGGTCGCGCCTCGCTGGAGACATGAGCTTGGCTCCGCGTGGCCGTCCTGAGCCGTCGGGCGTTGAGCCGCGAAGCCGCGATGAATCACCCGCGGTGGCAGATGGGGCTGAGGTGCGGCGAGCGTGTGCGCGGTGAGGCTGCGGCAGCGGGCGCGAGCTGAGGCCTTTGGCGGCGCTCGGGAGAGGTCTCGATAGAGCGCCCGAAGACGGGGCGCCGGACCGCGGCGGCGTACGTCGGCGAAGCGCCCCACACAAGCGTATGCACGAGCGGTCCGTACGCTCCGTCGACGTCGCCCCGCCGCTCTCATCGACCCCGCGTGGGGTCGATGAGGCAACACCGTGGCAGAGCAGCATGGACTAGCGAGGCGACGACTTCGGGTCGAGCGTCATGGCGAGCGTCTCGGGACACAGGGCGCCGAGGCGTTGGGCCGCGGCGGCGCGTATGGGCGCTTCGTCGCTCGTGAGGACGCGTCCCGCGAGAACGCGGCGCGCGAGGTCGGGCCGCCAGCGCTGGAGATCGTGGCGCTCGACCTGCGCGTCGAGGCCTGCGAAGAGGAGCCCCGCGAGCTCGCGCTTGCCGGCGCGCAGCGCCGACTCGGCGGAGACGAGGCGGCGCGTGAACTGCGGGGCGTCGCCCTCTGCGCCGGTCTCGACGTGCGTTTGCGGCGTCGAAGCGCCTCGTGGCGGGGCTTCTGTGTTCGCCGGTGTCGCGGGCGGACGAGGTGGTTCGCTCGCTTCGCCGAGCCAGGCTGCGGTCTCAGGGGAGGCGAGGGGGCGGCCGTCGCGGTCGCGGAGATCGAGGACCTCCGGCAGGCGCGCGACGAACTCCCGCGTGCGTTGACGGATCATCGCGGCGGCCGCGGACGCCGGCGGGTCGAGGGCCTCGAGCGCCTGGGCGAGGGTCCGCTGAAGATCGAGGTCGAGGCGGCTGCGACGGAGGAGCCGCTCGCCGGCCTCGATGAACGCCGGCCACGCGCAGTCGGCCGCGAGGGCCTCGAGGTGACGCTCGGCAGACGGGTTGCGCGGCGGGATCGACGACTTGCCCGCGCGGGTCGGCGGCGCGGCTGCGAGGTGGAGCCACAGGCCCTCGCGGCTGAGCGCGTAGGCCCGCGGATCCCGGAGGTCGCGGCGACGTAGGTGGTCGCCCGCGTCGAGGAGCTGCTCGCCGAGGCGCCGGAGCTGACGCTGGAGATCCGCGTCGGAGGTCGCCTCGGCGAGCGCTGCGACGGTGCCCGGGCTCGCGGTCAGCTCGACCGAGGCGCGAGGCTCGGCCTCAGCATCTGCCTTGGTCCTCTCCACGGAGGCCGCGGCGTCGATGGCAGGCGTGATGATCCTCGGAGCGGGTGGAGCCGCGTCGATCGGGCTGTCCTGTGCAGGGGGCACGGGCTCGGCGGTGTCGCTCGTGGCAGCGGGGTCGGGTTGTGTCGAGTCCGGGGGACTCTCCGAAGTTGGGTGATCGGCCGCGCCTGTCGCGTGTGCGAGGGCGCGGTCGATCTCGCGGCGAAGCTCGCCGAACGCCGGCGCTTGCTCGCCGAGGAGCGTCCGTG
>JAGQIT010000530.1:0-1659 GCA_020431135.1 Myxococcales bacterium
GCGGCCTCTTCTTCGTCACCCTCGCGGCCCACAGCGGCGCCCCCGAGGTGAGCGAGCTGATGGCCCTGGCGACCACCGTGTCGGCGCTCTTCCTCGGGGCGCTCCTCGTGATCCTGGCGATGGCCGTGCTGCCGCGGGCCGCCGGCGCGGTGATCCGCCGGATCCTCGGCAAGATCCACGGCGGCCTCGGCGAGCGCCTCGCGGCGATCGCCGACGGGATCGCCGACGGCCTGCGATCGCTGCCGTCGCCGCGGCCGCTCGCCGGCTTCTTCGGCGTCACGGCGCTCTACTGGGCGACCAACGCCGTCGGCATGTGGGTGCTCGCCCGCGCCTGCGGCCTCGAGGTCGACCTCGTCGAGACCACCGCGGTGATGACGGTGATAAACCTCGCCCTCCTCGTCCCGGGGCCGCCGGCTCACCTCGGCACCTTCCACCTCGGCGTTCTCGGCGGCCTCGCGCTCTTCGTCCCGCAGGCCCAGCTCGAGGAGGCCGGGGTCCGCTACGCCTTCTACCTCTACACCGCGCAGATCGGGATGTGCGTGCTCCTCGGGGCCTGGGCGGGCGTCCGCCTCGGGATCCCCTGGCGCGGGATCCTCGATCGCCTCCTCGGCGGCGGCGCGCCGACGTCCGAGGTCGAGGCCGCGGGTGACGAGCCCGCGCCGATCGCCCCGCGCTGAGCCATCCGGCCGCCCGACAACGCCATGGCCAGCCCCCTCCGCCGCCGGGCCGTCGCGGCCGCCAAGCTCCTCCTCGGCGTCGCCCTCGTCGCGCTCCTCCTGCGCTGGCTGAGCCCCGATCTCTCGGCGCTCCGCGACCGCGCCGAGCTCGACGTCGGCCTCCTCGCCGCGGCGTTCATGTGCACCGTCGCCGCGACCTTCGTCACCAGCCTGCGCTGGAAGGTGATGGTCGAGGCGATGGGCGGCACCCGCCTGCCCTACGCCGTCTACTTCCACGGTCTGGCGATGATCAAGGTGATCGGCCAGTTCACGTCGACGCTGGCCACCGACCTCGTCGGCCGCGGCCTCGCCCTGCGCTCCGCCGGCTCGGCCCGCGGGGTCGGTCACGCCATGACCCAGGCGATCGTCGAGCGCCTCTTCGACCTCCTGCTGCCGGGCGCGCTCCTCGTCTGGGCCCTGGCGATCCACGCCGCGCCGCCGAGCGACGCCGCCGTCGTCGGCTCCTTCGCCGGGATCCTCCTGCTCTTCGCGGTCCTCGCCGCGCTGATCCTCTGGCCGCTCGCCCGCGTCGCGCTCCGCCTCTACCTGGCGATCGCCGGCTGGCGCGGCAAGACGATCGACGACGAGACCCGCGCCGAGCTCCTCGCGCCGCCGATCTCGCGGACGGTCGCCGCCCAGGTCGGCGTCCTCAGCGTCCTCCGCTACCTGACGGTCCTCGGCCAGTATTGGGCGATCGCGGCGGCCCTCGGCCTCGTCCTCGACTTCCGGGCGATCGCCAGCGCGACGCCGCTCGGCCAGCTCGCCGGGATCGTCGGCGTCACCCCAGGCGCCCTCGGGATCCAGGAGGCCGGCTGGGCCGGCGCCTTCCGCTGGCTCGGCGTCCTCGACGATCCGTCGATCGGCCTCTTCGTCATCAGCCAGCGCGTCCTCGTCTTCGCCTTCTTCGCGCTGATC
Organism: Myxococcales bacterium; assembly: GCA_020431135.1. Taxonomy (GTDB): domain Bacteria; phylum Myxococcota_A; class Polyangia; order Nannocystales; family Nannocystaceae; genus JADJRG01. The sequence goes on from JAGQIT010000530.1 coordinate 1,632, forward strand.
GCCGCCGTCGCCTGGCCGTGGCTGCGGC
>JAGQIT010000530.1:1799-4875 GCA_020431135.1 Myxococcales bacterium
CGGCCTACGACGCCAGCTCGACGGCGCGGCGCATGTTCACCGACACCAGCTTCGACACGCCGCGCTGCTCCATCGTCACCCCGTAGAGGCGGTCGGCCGCCTCCATCGTCCGCTTGTTGTGGGTGATGATGATGAACTGCGTGCGCTCGGCGAGCTCCTTGACCATGTTCGAGAAGCGGCCGACGTTGGCCTCGTCGAGCGGCGCGTCGACCTCGTCGAGGAGGCAGAAGGGGCTCGGCTTGATCAGGAAGATCGCGAAGATCAGCGAGGTCGCGGTCAGGGCCTTCTCGCCGCCGCTGAGGAGCTCGAGCGAGCGCACCTGCTTGCCCGGCGGCTGGGCGATGATCTCGACGCCGGTGCCCAGGAGGTCGCTCGGATCGGTGAGCTTGAGCGACGCCTTGCCGCCGTTGAAGAGGCGCGGGAAGAGCTTCTCGAACATCTCGTTGACCGCCTTGAAGGTCTCCGAGAAGCGGTCGCGCGTCGTCTTGTTGATCTTGTCGATCGCCTCCTCGAGCTGCGAGATCGCGTCGACGAGGTCCTTCTTCTGGGCGCTGAGGTACTCGAAGCGCTCCGAGACCTCCTCGAACTCGTCGATCGCCGTGAGGTTGACCTCGCCCATGCGGCCGAGGAGGCGCTTGAGCTCCTTGACCCGCGCGGCCTCGGCGTCGCTCGCCCGCGGCCGATCGTGGAAGTCGACGAGCACCTCCTCGAGGGCGACGTCGAAGCGCTCGAGGATGTCGGCGCGGAGGTGGCCGAGCTCGAGGGAGAGCTCCTTCACCCCCATCTCCACCTCGCGCAGGCGCTCGCGCTCCTCGTCGAGCTTGCCGCGGAGGTTGCGGATCGCCTGCTCGATCCCCTCGACCTCGACGCGGGCGCTGTCGTAGGCCTCGCGCGCGTCGTGCCCGGCCTGGACCGCCGTGACGTGCTGATCGAGGAGGCCGGCGCGCTCCTCCTTGGCGGCGGCGATCGCCTGCTCGAGCTCGCCGATCCGCGCCTCGCCCTCCGCGGCGTGCTGGGCCAGGCGACGGGCCCGCTCGCGCTCGCTCGTCGCCTGCCGCTCCAAGCGACCCTTGGTCCCGCGAAGGGCGTCGAGCTGCTGCTGCCAGCGCGCGCGCGCGACCTTGGCCTCGGTGAGCATCTCGCCGACGCGATCGCGCTGCTCGGTGAGCGACTCGATCGTCGCCTCGCCGACGCGCTGGAGCTCCTCGAGCTCCGGCAGGCGCGTCTCGGCCTTGGCCAGCGCCTCCTCGAGATCGCCCTGCTCGCCCTGGCGCTTCTCCAGGGTCTCGCGCAGGCGGTCGCGATCGCGGTCGAAGCCCTCGAGGCGCTTGCTGAGATCGGCGCTCGCCCGCTCGAGGCGGCGGGCCTCCTCGACGTGGGCGATCCGCGTGCGCTCGGCCTCGAGGAGGCGGGCCTCGCTGGCCTCGCGCTCGGACTCGACGGTGGCCAGGCGCTCGGCGAGCCCGTGGTTGCGGGCCCGCGCCCTCTCGAGGTCCTCCTCCAGGCCCGCGACGATCTCGCCGAGCTCGCGGATCTCACGCTTCTGCTGGAGGAGCGCCGAGTCGAGGGCGTTCGCCGAGCCGCCGACGATCACCCCCGAGGGCTCGATGCGATCGCCGTCGGTGGTGACGAGCGTCGCCTTGATGGTCCCGGCCTGCCACAGCTCGAGGGCGCGGCTGAGGCGATCGACGACGACGGCGTCGCCGAGGAGCGCGCTGGCCAGCGGCCGCAGCTCGGCGTTGACCTCGACGAGATCGACGAGGCGACCGCGGACGCCGGGGACGTCCAGGAGCCCGGACGCCGCGCTCGCGCCCTCCCCCGCCGCGTCGCCGCTGAGATCGACGACCTCCATCGCCCGCTCGACCGGCGGCCGCTCGGGCGCCGACCAGCGCGGGGCCGCCCGCCCGCCGCCGCGGCAGGCCTTGGGGAGGAACGACGTGCGCCCCTCCTGAACCTCTTTTAGGAGCTCGACGCCGTGGACGCCGACCTGCGGCGCGTCGACGACGACGCCCTGCAGGCGATCGCCGAGGATCGCCGAGACCGCGGGCTCGAGCTCCGCCGGCGCCGCGATGTAGTCGGCCATGATCCCCGAGACGCCGAGGGTCTCGCCGCCGTCGACCGTGTGCGCGAGCTCGTCGCGGCGATCCATCACGACCTGCACGCCGCTGGCGCAGCCGCGGTAGCGGTTCTGGATCTCCTCGAGGGATTGGAGCCGCGAGCGCGCGCGCTGGAGCTCGCCGCGGACCGTGTCGAGCTCGACCTCGGAGCGCTTGACCTCCTCGCGCAGCGTCTGACGCTCGCGGTCGAGCTCGGCGCGGCGGGCCTGGAGCTCCTCGACCGCGATCTCCGCGGCCTCGCGCGAGGTCGTCGCCCGCTCGAGCTCCTCGGCGGCCTCGCGGAGGTTGGCCTCGATCCCCTCGCGCTCGTCGGCGAGGCCAGAGAGGCGCTGCTCGAGGTCGATGATCGCGTCAGCGCGCGACGCCAGGGTCGCGCGCACCGAGGCCGCCTGGGTCTCGAGGCGGCCGCGCTCCGACCGGCCCTGCTCGACGTCGGCGCGGGCGTTGCGGAGGCGGAGGTTGAGGTCCTCGTGCTCGGCCTCGTAGCGCTCGAGGGTCTCCTCGGAGCCGCCGGAGCCCTCGCTCTCCTCGAGGAGCTCGAGCTGCTCGCGCGCCTCGTTTAGCTCCGCCTCGAGGGTCTCGAGGCTGTGCTCGACCGCCGCCGCCTCCGCCTTCCCCTGGCTGACCGCCTGGCGCGTGCTCTCCTGCTCGCGCCGGCGAAAGCCCTCCTCGGCCTCGCCGACCTGGAGGCGGTTCTCGAGGTCAAAGACCCGCTGCTGCGCGGCCTTCAGCGCCTCCTCGCGCTCGAGCATCGTCAGGCGCTGGGGCTCGATGCGGGCCTCGTGCCCGGCGAGCGTCTTCTTCAGGGTGTCGACCTGCTCGGCGAGATCGCTGCGCCGCGCCTCGAGGATCCGGCCGGTGACCTCGAGCTCGAGGAAGCGGTGGCTCGAGGTCCACAGGTCGACGTCGCGGAGCTCCTCGCGGTACCGCTTGTAGCGCTCGGCCTTCTGCGCCTGGCG
>JAGQIT010000531.1 GCA_020431135.1 Myxococcales bacterium
GGGTTTCTGGGATCGTCCTCGGGGATGCCGGCTTCGACCTTGCCGACCAGGTCGGCGCCCACGTCGGCGGCCTTGGTTAAGATACCGCCGCCCACACGGGCGAAGAGGGCGATGGAGGAGGCGCCCATCGAGAAGCCGGCGAGCATGTTGATGACGCGGTTGAACTCGACGGCGGCGCCGTCCACGTCCGCGAGCGCGTCGTACTGACCGAGGTAGATGAGGAAGAGCGAGCCGAAGCCGATCAGCGCGAGGCCGACGACCGACATGCCCATGACGGCGCCGCCGCGGAAGGCGACGGTGAGCGCCTTCGGCAGGCCGGTGCGCGCGGCGGCGGCGGTGCGGACGTTCGCCTGGGTGGCGACGCGCATGCCGAAGAAGCCGGCGAGGCCGGAGCAGAAGGCGCCGGCGAGGAACGAGACGCCGACCGTCCAGGCCGAGGTCGGGTTGCCGTTGTAGAGGAACGCGAGGACCCCCGCGACGATGAGGACGAAGATCCCGAGGACCTTGTACTCAGCCGCGAGGAAGGCCATCGCGCCGCGGTAGATCTGGGCGGCGATGCCCTGCATGCGCTCGTCCCCGGCGTCGCGGCCGGAGATCCACTGGGATGTGAAGAGGGCGTAGAGCAGCGCGAGTCCGCCGGCTGCTGGCGCCAGGAAGAGGAGATCTTGGATCTGCACGGGGAGATTCCTTTCGATCGCGGAGGCGTGTGTGGGGTCGAGTCGAGCGGCGGCCGGACGGGTGGTGGTGTGGTGGGTTGTCCGTCAGTTCTTGGCGGGTTCGTCCGCGCCGCGGTTGAAGGTGTTCATCGCGGCGCGGACCCCATCGGTCAGCACCGCCTCCGCTGCCTTGCGGGCGCGGGCGAGGAGATCAGAGAGCTCCCCGACCTCGTCAGCGCCGAAGTCGGAGAGCACGTAGTCGCTGACGTCGCCGTGTACGGGGCGGCCGACGCCGATGCGGATACGGATGAAGTCGCGGGTGCCGAGCGCCCGGATGATGTCGCGCAGACCGTTGTGACCGCCGTGACCGCCGCCCCTCTTGACCGCGACGCGGCCGAAGGGGAAGTCGATCTCGTCGTGGAGGACGAGGATCTGCTCGGCCGGCACCCGGTGATAGGCGGCCGCCGGCTGAACGCTCTCGCCGCTGCGGTTCATGTAGGTCATCGGCTTGAGGACCACGCAGCGCCGGGTCCCGACCCGGATGGTGGTCTGCCGCCCCTTGAAGCGCTCGCTCCACGAGGGCGGCGGGTAGGTCGCGTCACAGACGGAGTCGACAGCCATGAAACCGACGTTGTGCCGGTTGCCGGCGTAGCGGGGCCCGGGGTTCCCGAGCCCCACGAGGAGCCATGGGGGGGTGTCGACCATCGCCGGGGATCACGACCGGAGGAAGAAGGGCTACTTCTTCTTCTTCTTCTTCTTGTCGTCCTCGCCCGCCTCGGCCTCCTTGACCTTCGGGGCCTCGACGTGGGCGAGCGGGGCGTTCGGCTTCTCGCGGAGGCGGAAGCCCTCGACCTGGAGGTCGGAGATCCGCATCGTCTGATCGCCGTCGAGGTTGGCGATGTTGATCACCACCTTGACCGGGATGTTGCCGGGGACCGAGGCGATCTTGACGTAGCGCCGGTAGGTCTTGAGCTTGCCGCCGGCCTGGACGCCGATCGGGCGGCCGACGTACTCGACCGGGACCTGGGTGTCGACCTCCTTGGCCGGGTCGACGCGGAGGAAGTCGACGTGGATCACCTCGCGGCGGAGCGGGTCGACCTGGCGGTCGATGACCATGCAGGACTCACTGCGGTCGGCCTGGCCCTCCTCCTTGACGGTGAGCTTGAACCAGGTGTTCCAGCGGCGGGTCGGGTCGATCGCCTTCTCGAGCTCGCGGCGATCGACGCTGAGGGAGAAGCGGTCGCCGCCGGCTCCGTAGAGGATCCCGGGGACACGACCGGCGCGCCGGAGGCTGCGGGCGACCCCCTTCCCGTGGGTGTGGCGGACTTGGGCCGGCAGTACTCGTGCGTCGTGACTCATGGTTGTTCGTTTCGCTTTCTGGTTGTTGCCGACGGGTGGGTGCCGCGCTCATCGGGCTCGCCGCCGCCGACAGACAGTGTTGAAGATGGGACCGTGGCGCTGCTTCAGGGCTGTGTCGCGCAGGTTACGTGTCGATGAACTCGAGCGCGCCGGGGTCGGTGTTAGATGAAGAGGCTCGAGATGGAGTCGCCGTGGTGGATCCGCTTGATCGCCTCGGCGAGCAGCGGCCCGAGCGAGCAGACCTCGAGGCGATCGCAGACCGCGACGCGGTCCTCCTGCGGGATCGAGTTGGTCACCCAGACCTTCGACAGGGCCGAGGCGTTGATCCGATCCATCGCCGGCCCCGAGAAGACCCCGTGGGTGGCGACCGCGAAGACCTCCTTGGCGCCGGCGTCGAGGACCGCCTTGGCGGCGTTGCACAGCGTCCCGGCGGTGTCGATGATGTCGTCGACGAGGATCGCCTGCTTGTCCTTGACGTCGCCGATCAGGTGGAGGACCTGGCTGACGTTCGGCTGATCGCGGCGCTTGTCGATGATCGCCAGCGAGCAGTTGAGGTGCTTCGAGAACGCCCGCGCCCGCTCGACGCCGCCGGCGTCCGGCGAGACGATGACCGTGTCGGAGCCGCCGAAGCCGAAGTCGCGGAGGACCGGGCGGAACACCGGGGTAGCGAAGAGGTGATCGAAGGGGATGTTAAAGAAGCCCTGGATCTGGCCGGCGTGGAGGTCGACCGAGACGATCCGGGTCGCGCCCGCGGCGGTCAGGAGATCCGCGACCAGCTTGGCGGTGATCGGCGTCCGCGGCTTGACCTTGCGATCCTGGCGGGCGTAGCCGAAGTACGGCATGACCGCGACGATGCTCCCGGCGCTCGCGCGCTTGAGCGCGTCGATCATGATCAGGAGCTCCATCAGGTTGCGGTTCGGCGGCGAGCACGTCGACTGGACGATGAAGCAGTTGACGTTGCGGACGTTCTCGCCGATCTCGACGAAGATCTCGCCGTCCGAGAAGCGAGCGACCCGCGCCTTGCCCTGAGGTATGTCGACGTTCTCGCAGAGCTCGTTCGCCAGCGGCGGGTTTGAGTTCCCGCTGAAGATGGTCAGGGTCTTGTGCACGCGGCGCTCCTTCTCGCTTCCAGACCAGTCAAGGAGGGTTTTTGGGGCGGTAGGGTTCGAACCTACGAATGTCGGTACCAAAAACCGATGGCTTACCACTTGCCGACGCCCCAAGAGTCGGTTGGGGGGTCCCCGCCGACCGCGCGGCGTTATAGGACCGGGTTCGCGCGTATGTCAACCATCGCGCGGCGGCCCTTCACGCCGTTTTGGGGCCTCTTTGGCCGGTTCTCGGGGAATTGTGCGCGCACATCGCCGAGACACGTTGGGATCCCCTCCGCGGCGGGCGACGCCGCCGACGCCGCCGGCTCCTCGCCGCGGGCCGCGAGAGCCCGCGAGAGCGCCCCGGCGCCTGGATGAGGACCCTCGGCGAGGCGGCCTGCGGCGATCTCGGGCGCCGCCGCGGGGGTCCGCAGGCGATGTGAGTTGACGATCGACCGGCCCCGGCACGATCCACCGGCGGCCCGGGTCGCAAGGGCACCTACACCGCCCCCCTGTGATACCTTGCGCCGGCCGTCTAGAGCCGCGCGCGACGCGGCCCAGACCGCGAGGAGAAGAGCCTGGATGTCGTCTGCAAGCTTGCGTGGTTCCCTCTCGAATTTCGCCCGCCTCGGCCTGGTGCTGGCCCTCGGAGGCGCCTTCGCCCTCCCGAGCCCGGCGGCCGCCGCCCCGGCCCCCGCCCCGACCAAGGGCAAGGCCAAGAAGGGTGAGCTCGACTTCGATCTGCCGATCCAAGAGTTCACCCTCAGCAACGGCCTGCGGGTCTACGTCGTCGAGGACCACTCGACCCCGGCCTTCAACCTCACGCTCCACTACGACGTCGGCGCCCGCGACGAGGAGAAGGGCCGCACCGGCTTCGCCCACCTCTTCGAGCACATGATGTTCGAGGGCTCGGCCAACGTGCCGCCGATGGGCAACCTCACCTACGTCCAGCGCGTCGGCGGCAACAACAACGCCGGCACCTCCTGGGACTCGACGGTCTACTACGACAACCTCCCGAGCCAGTACCTCGACATGGGGCTGTGGCTCGAGTCGGACCGCCTGCGCTCGCTCGAGATCACCGACGAGAACTTCGAGAACCAGCGCAAGAACGTGAAGGAGGAGAAGGCGATGCGGATGGACAACGTCCCCTACGCCGGCGCCTTCATGAACTTCCTGTCGACCGCCTGGGCCGGCTCGGGCTACGACCACCCGCCGATCGGCTCGCTCGAGGACCTCAACGCCGCCGTGACCGCGGACGTCAAGGCGTTCTTCGACAAGTACTACACGCCGAACAACGTCGTCCTGGTGATCGTCGGCGACGTCAACTTCGCCGACGTCCGGACCAAGGTGGAGAAGTACTTCGGCGACATCGCGCGCGGCCCCGAGCGCCAGGCCTCGCCGCCGACCAACATCGACAAGTCGAAGCCGCTCGAGCAGGTCGTCACCGACCCGCTCGCCCAGCAGGCGATCTACGCGATCGGCTGGCACACCGTCGGCGAGACCCACCCCGACCGCTACGCCCTCGACCTCCTCGGCAACATCCTCCTCGTCGGCGACTCGGCGCGGATCCCCAAGATCCTCCAGGACGAGAAGAAGCTCGTCGCCTTCACCGGCGGCTCGCACTTCTCGCTCAAGGAGGCCGGCCTCGTCTTCATGCAGGCGATGCCGCTGCCGTCGACGAAGTTCGACGACATCAAGCAGGTCGTCCGCGACGAGGTCGAGAAGGTCCAGAAGAAGGGGATCACCAAGAAGGAGCTCGAGAAGGCGATCAACGCCCAGCTCATGGGCACCGTCCGCACCCTCGCGACCAACCAGGGCCGGGCAAACGCGATCGCCTCCGGGGTGGTCAACCACGGCGACCCGAAGTTCGTCCTCACGGAGCTCCAGAAGTACCAGGAGGTCACGCCGAAGGACATCAAGCGCGTCGCCAACGAGTACCTGGGCCCCAACTGGCTGACCCTGGACATCCAGCCCGGCGCCGGCAAGTAGACCGCAGCGCCCCGTCACCCCCCGGAATCCTGAGGAAGACGAGATGACCGTCAAGCTCCACCGCCCCCTGACCCGCCTCACCGCCCGCGCCCTCGCCTGCGCGATCGCCCTCTCCTTCGCCAGCCAGAGCGGCTGCAAGCCGAAGGAGGAGGAGACCGTCGTCCCCGAGCCGGAGCCCGAGCCCGAGAAGCCGGTCGCCCAGGCCGAGCCGCCCAAGCGCGCGTACATGGACCCGCCGCCGCCGACCGAGCCGCGCCCGGTCCAGTTCCCGGAGATCCAGTCCTTCACCACCGACAACGGCCTCCAGGTCTACGTCGTCGAGAACCACGAGGTGCCGCTGGTGTCGGCGCAGCTGGTGATCCGCGCCGGGACCATGGACGACGAGTTCCTCGCCGAGATGGCCGCGAGCATGCTCGGCGAGGGCACCAAGAAGCGCAAGAAGGCGAAGATCGACGAGACCATCGAGCAGGTCGGCGCGTCGATCAGCGCCAGCGCCGGCACCCACGACACGTCGATCTTCACCCGCGTCCTCACCCGCGACCTCGGCCTCGGCCTCGACCTCATCTCCGACCAGGTGATGAACGCGGCCTTCCCGGCCGACGCGCTCGACAAGCTCAAGGAGCAGCAGAAGACCGGCCTCAAGGCGGCGAAGAGCGACCCCGGCGTCCTCGCCGACACCCTCTTCGGCATGGTCGCCTACCCCGAGGGGCACCCCTACGGCCGGCCGCTGCCGACCGACGCGCAGATCGACGCGATCACCGTCGACGGCGTCAAGAAGTTCTACGACACCTTCTACCGCTCGAATAACGCCTACCTGATCCTCTCCGGGGACATCACGCAGGCCGACGCCGAGCCGCTGGTCAACAAGTACTTCAAGAAGTGGAAGCACCTCGAGGGCGACGCCCCGGCGAACCCGCTCAACGCCTTCAAGGCCGAGCAGTACCGCCACCCGGACAAGCTCGTCGTCCACCTCGTCGACCGCCCGGGCTCGGCGCAGACCGAGATCCGCATCGGCAACCTCGCCCTCGCCCGCAAGCACCCCGACTGGGAGAAGTTCCAGATCGCCTCGGCGATCCTCGGCGGCGGGACCACGGGGCGCCTCTTCGAGGACATCCGCGAGGAGAAGGGCCTTACCTACGGGATCTACTCGCAGGTGAAGCCGGGCCAGGCCCCCGGGACCTGGCGGATCTGGACCAAGACCAAGACCAAGAAGACCGCCGAGATGCTGACGGCGATCTTCGACCACATCGCCAAGATCCGCGGCGCCCAGGTCGACGACGAGGAGCTCAAGGACGCGGTCACCGAGGAGGTCGGCTCGTTCCCGCTCGATCTCGAGACGCCGCAGCAGATCGCCGGCAAGGTCCGCAACATCCTCACCTACGGGCTCCCGGACGACTACTACAAGACCTACCGCGACGAGGTCCTGAAGGTGACCAAGGAGGACGTCCAGACGATGGCGACCAAGTACATGCTCTCGGTCCCGCACATCGTCATGGTCGGCACGGCGAAGAAGGTCGAGCCGCTGATCAAGGAGGCGCTCCCGGACGCCGAGATCATCCTCTACGACACCGACCTCAAGAAGGTCGGCGGCTGAGCGACGCGCCGCTCGCAGCAGCCTCGCCAGCGGGGGCCCGACCGAGAGGTCGCGGCCCCCTCTTCGTTCTCGGCGCCGCCGCGTCGAGCTCCGCGGATCGCCGCCGCGCGGAATGGCCGCCAATCCCGCCGCGTAGTCCTCCCGACGGGCGTCCGACGGGCCGGCGCGTCGACGGACCGAGGCCGGCGATTTCGCCGCTTGTGGGCCTTTGCGCGGCAAATCTGGTATCTCGACCGGGCGTCAGGAGCAGCGAACTATGTGCGGGATCATCGGCTACACCGGGACACGTGACGTCACCCCCATCCTCCTCGACGGCCTGCGCCGCCTCGAGTACCGCGGCTACGACT
>JAGQIT010000532.1 GCA_020431135.1 Myxococcales bacterium
ACCAGGAAGTTGAAGTCGAAGTAGGGGTCGAGGCGCCGCCCGAGGGCGGCCCCGCCGTAGGTGAAGAGGGCGTTGAGTCCGAACATCTCGCTCCCTTGGTTGGTCGCCGTGGGCCCCGGCTCAGAAGCGCTCGCGCGGCTGCTCGCTCTCGGCGTTGCGCTCGCGGTTCATCCGCGCGACCTCCTCGACCCAGCGCCTCCGCTCGAGGTGGTCGAGGCCCATGACCTGCTCGTAAGGCCAGTGAAGATAGTAGGAGAGGTAGGCTACCTCCGCGTGGAGGCGATCCGCGGGGTAGCCGGTCATTCCCCCGGCGGCGGGCCCTCGACCTCGAAGTCGCCGTCACAGTGCGGACAGGTGACGAGCAGACGATCGTGACCGCTCCGGTTGAGCCGCTGATAGAGGCCCTGGAGGTAGGTCAGGTCGACGGCGTAGAGCCCCTCGATGATCTTCGGGTGGATGTAGTCGAGGTCGCCGAGCCGGGTGATCACCCGCGAGAGCAGGATGATCACCAGGTAGCCCGGGTTCGACTGCACCCTCGGATCCTTCAGCGGCGCGATCTCGTCGAACGCGGTCGCCAGGCGCATCACCCCCTCGCGGTGGCGGTTGCCGTCCTGGTCGACGTAGCCGTGAGGGAGGGTGAAGGGGAACTCGGTCACCGTCGGGCCCGGCGCGACGCCGGCCCCCGGCTGGGCGCTCGCTGCTACCACTTCTGGACCTCAAGCCCCTCGTGGACCAGCTCCAGCGCCTCGATGGCGACGTCGTTCGAGCCGGCGTCGAGGCTCGGCCCGGTCCACTTCGAGGGCCACGCGTTCTTGATGTTCCAGCGGATCTTCTCGGCCCCGGTCTCGTCGCGGAGGACGATCGAGATCGTCCGCCGATCGACGCTGCCGGTCGCCGCCTTGCGGTGCCAGTCGTAGAGCGCCCGGTCGTCGCTGATCCCGCGGCGCAGCGTGATCGTCGACGCCTGGTTCTGCCCCGGCAGCTTGCGGGCGATGTTGCCGACGTCCGTGCCCTCGCGATAGTCGAAGACCTGGACGCTGGTCTCGATCCCGGAGGCCTCCTTGAAGCCCGCGCGGGTGAGGCCGTCGAGCTCGACCATGAAGTTAAATCCGGTGTAGGGATCTCTGCGATCTGCCATCGTTACTCTCCAGCGTGTTGTCTCTGCTCAGCTCGTGAATTCAGGGTGTGGGTGTCGTCGCGCCGGCGTCAGCCGGGCGCCGCCTCGGTCAGGCTCAGGCCCTCGCTGCGCTGGACCAGGCGGACGGTGATGAACTCCTGCGGCGCCAGCGGGGCGATGCCGATCTCGGCGACCATCATCCCGGCGTCGCGGACCTCCGGCGGGTTCGTCTCGGAGTCGCACTTGATGTAGTAGGCGTCGGCCGCGATCCGCCCGCGCAGCGCCCCGGCGGCGTAGAGCTCGTCGAGGTAGCCCGAGACCGTCCGGGCGACGCGGTTCCACAGGAGCTGATCGTTCGGCTCCATGGTCACGTCGACGAGGCGGTACTCGAGCCAGCGTCCGATCGTCTGGATCAGGCGGCGGACGCTGACGAAGCGCCCGTCGCGGCTCGGGTCGAGGGTCCGCGCGCCCCAGATCTTGATGCCGCGCCCGCGGAAGGCGCGGAGGCAATTGACCCCCGCCTCGAGGAGCGGCCCCTGCTCGGCGTCGCCGACGTCGACGCTGAGGTCGCAGACGCCGACGACGTCGACGCCCGCCGGCGCGCGGTGGACCCCGGTCATGGCGTCCATCCGCGCGTAGACGCCGGCGACGTGGCCGCTCGGCGGCATGAAGCCGCCGCTCCCCGGGCCCCGCTCGGGGCGCAGCCACGGGAAGTAGAGGGCGGCGTCGTGGAGCATCGCCGGGTCGCGGACGCGGAGCGCCTCGCGGAGCTCCGCTGCGTACTCCTGGGCCTCGGCGAGGCCCGCGGCGAGGGTCCCCGGCATCACCGGCGGCGCGTCGAGGATCGCCATCCGGTGGTGCGTCTTGTGGCAGTGGCGGACCAGCTCCGCCTGGGCGTCGATGATCTCCGCCCACTTCGCCTCGCGGGCCGCGGCGTCGGAGCCCCCGGCCTTCAGCGGCAGCATCAGGTCGGGGAAGGCGAGGAGGTCGACCTCCTCGACGTTCTCGAGCTCGCGGAGCGCCTCGACCATCGGCCCGTGGAGGTCGTCGTTCGTCAGCTCGACGAGCGACTCGGTCGGCGCGCGGATCGGCAGGACGCGGCAGCGCTGGCCGCCGTTGTCGAAGAAGCCGCGGACCGCCGCCTCGAGGTAGCCGCCGTCGAGCGGCCGATCGACGCGCTCGCGCAGGTGATCGGGCCGGAGGAGCACCGGCGGCTCGTCCGGGAGAACGGCCCCCGGGTGGACGAGCCCGAGGAACGCGGGCGTCCCCGTGCGGAACTCCACCTCCGGGGACTCGCGCACGAGCTCCCGGTAGATCCCAGGGACGTTGTAGTCGACCCCGCTCATCCGACCCCCGATCCCGATCACCTACGAGCGACGGCTCAGCCGCCGCTCTGGTTCCACTGCGAGATGCGGAAGATGACGAACTCCGCCGGCTTGGTCACGGCGACGCCGATCTCGGTGACGACCTGGCCGAGGTCGCGGACCTCCGCCGGGTTGTTCTCGTCGTCGCACTTGACGAAGAACGCCTGCTCCGGCGTGTTGCCGAAGAGCGCGCCCGAGCTCCAGACGTTGGTCAGGAAGGCGCCGACGTTGCGCGTGATCTTCGCCCAGAGGTCGGAGTCGTTGGGCTCGAAGACCGCCCACTGCAGGCCCTCGTCGATCGACTCGCGGATGTAGGCGAAGAGCCGGCGGATGTTGATGTAGGTGAACTCGTCGTTCTTCTTCAGGGTCCGCGCGCCCCAGACCTTGATGCTGTTGCCGAAGGTCCGCAGGGCGTTGACGCCGTTGGGGTTGAGGTCGTCCTGGATCGCCTTCGAGATGCGGTAGCGCAGGCCCATGACCCCCTTGACCACCTCGTTCGCCGGCGCCTTGTGGACGCCGCGCTGGGCGTCGACGCGGGCGTAGATCCCGGCGACGTGCCCCGACGGCGGGACGTAGTCGCCGTTGCCGCTGACGTCGACCCACGGGAAGTAGAGCGCGCCGTAGGTGCTCTCGCGCAGGTTGTTGATCGCCGCCGCGGTCAGGGTCTCGACCTCCTCGGCGCCGTCGAGGATCGCGAAGCGATCGCCGAGGTTCTCGCAGTGGGTCAGGATCTTCTCCTGGACCGCCTTGATCCGCGTGGCGTCGACGCCCTCCCCCGGGAGGATCGGCGCCGCGACCAGGGCGATCTCGTCGATGCCGGCGAAGGCGTCGAGGGCGTCGTCGACCGGGTCGGAGTTCTCGCCGGCCGCCGCCGAGGTCATGCGGACGACCCAGCAGCGCGTGCCGCCGTTGACGAAGAAGCCGCGGACCGCGTGGCCGAGCGCCGACGTCGCGCTCGCCCGGTTGTCGACCTCGCCGAAGCTGCGGGTGAACTCGGCGAAGTTGGTGACCAACACCGGCACCCCGGCGGCGGCGATCGTGTAGGCGGACCCATCGGGCAGGTTCGGCATCGACGCGTCATCGGGGACGATCCCGATGAACCCCGCGGTGCTGGTGCCGACGCCGGCGATCGGCGCCGATCCGGACGGGACCTCCTCGACATAGACGCCAGGGGACAGATAACTCGGCATGGCTCGCTCTCCTCTTGCTGCTTGACGCTCTCGTTACTGGGCCAACGGCGAGGGGGCGCGGCGAATAGCTCGCCTCACGCCCCTCCCCGCTTCTTCTCGATGTTCTCTGGGGTCTCGCGCCCGACCTCGACCTTGGCCTCGTCGACCGCGGCGGTCGAGACCTCGTCGTCGAAGATCGGCACCGCCAAGATCGCGGTGTAGTTGAAGAAGGGTCGCGGGCGGCCGCCGAGCGCCTGCCAGAATTCGCCGGGGCTGTCGATCCGGCCGCTCGCCAGCGGCCGCGCGTAGATCGTGTACTCGCTGCCCGTCAGCGACCCGCGGAGGAACTCGTCGGGGATCTTGCGATGGCGGCACAGCGCCCGCATCGCCGCGCCGAGGATCTGGTGCTCGTCCTGCTCCGGCGCCGGCGCCCCGTCGCGGGCCCAAGCGGTGACGATGTAGTGGCAAGCGACGCGCACCGGCTCCATCCGCCGGACGAAGCGCTGCGGCCCCGAAGGCTCCCAGACGTGGCCCCCCACCCGGTACTCCGTGTTCTCGACGACGTCGTAGAGGAAGAGGTTGATCGTCGGCAGCGACACGGTGGCCGGCGGGAAGTCGGCGTCCGGGGTCGCGAAGGAGATGCTCGTCTGATCGCGGATCTCTTGGCTCAGCTCAGCGAGCAGCAGCGCCTCGAGCGTCTTGTCCAGATCGTGAAACATCAGCCTACGCAGCGGCTTGTCCCATCCACCGAAGCGGAGTGTCAACTACCCAATCTCGCGCGCCCGCTGTCACTTTCGCGCCATCACACAACGACGGAAAATGTCCATGTGGACATGTTGTTTTTCGACCAACTGCTGACATCCGCGGCCGACCGCCGGCTGTCGGCTGTTCCGCGGCAGGGCCAGCGATCGCGCGGCCGATCGCGCCGCGCGATCGCGTTCGCCAGTTGTCACGTCCGCGACCACCCGCTGGTGGAATTTCGATCGACTCGCGGCGACCTATCGCTCGCCGGAGATCTGCCTGCGAAATCGGCAGCCTACCGTTCGCGCGGTTGCACCCCGAATCGCCCGCTGTGATAGCGTTCGACGGAGCCAGAGGAGCAGCGATGAAGACACAGACCTTTGAGATCGACGGCGCGCTTGAGGTCGACACCACCCCGCGAGGCGTCGACCCCGACGAGCCCGCGAGCTTCGGCGGCGAAGAGGAGGACGACGACGAACTCACGTGGGCCCAGAGCTTCGTCGACGAGCCCTGGGACGACTACGACCCCGAAGGCGACGACCCCGAGAGCGCCGCCGACATCGTCGACTTCAGCGGCGTTGAGCTCGAGGACGACTCGACCTACGAGCGCTGGCTGCAAAGCGGCCTCAAGGCGCTCGTCTTCCCGACGCTCACCGTCGACGGCGCGCTCGGTCGGCGCACCCGCGAGGCGATCAAGCGCTTCCAGTCGCGGGCCCACGTCCTCCGCGGCCGCGGCCCGCGTCTCGCCGTCGACGGCGTCGCCGGCGAGAACACGATCAAGGCGCTGGAGGAGCTCACCCAGTCCGACGCGCCGAGCCGCCACGAGGGCGACCCAGCCCCCGCGAGTCCGCGGACCGACGCCCCCGAGGCGACCGCGCAGACCCAACAGGAGACGCCGCCTCCCGAGCCCGTGTCCGAGCAGCTCTACACCGCCGACGCCGAGGGCGTCCTCGTCCGCGAGATCGAGCAGGACGGAAACACCGTCTACGTGATCTCGAGCGGCGGCGATGAGGTCCGCTTCTCCTATTGGACCGAGGACTTCCGCAAGTACAAGCCCTACAACGTCAGCCGCTACCGCGGCGCCAAGAAGGGCCTCGTCGACGACCAGACGATCCTCGACGCCGGCTACTCGACGAGCGAGCTCGGGATCCTCCACGCCAACGCGATGAAGGAGTCCGGCGGCACCTACGGCGCGATCAACACCTGGGACGATCAGCTCGTCTCGTGGGGCATGGCCCAGTTCGCCGGCCACGCCGGCACCCTCGCCGCCCTCCTCGCCGCCCTCAAGGAGAACCCGCGCAGCGCCGCCGCCTACAAGCGGTGGTTCGCCGACAACGGCCTCGACGTCGAGTACGGCGCGTACCCGTGGAAGGACACGACCAAGAAGGGCTGGCACGTCGTCGTCAAGGATGGCGAGAAGGTCCACCGCGGCGATGACGGCTGGAGCTACGTCCGCACCCAGCCGCGGCTCCTCGGCGCCTTCATGCTCGCCGGCAACGACCCCGCGATCGCCGTCGGCCAGATCCTCTTCTGGCGCGAGAAGTTCCTCAACCGCGCGATCCGCAAGATCATCGGCGAGGAGAAGGGCGTCCGCAGCGGCGCCCGCGTCATGGAGTACGTCACCGCCGAGCGCACCCTCGCCCTCATGGTCCGCCTCTTCAACTGGATGCCCGCCTACGTCCGCCGCTGGGGCGACCGCTTCCTCGCCGAGCTCGCCGAGGCCGAGCCGGACCGCGACATCTACAAGACCTCCACCTGGGATCAGGATCTCGAGGACTGGTGGGCCGAGCGCGTGATGAAGGAGCGCCGCGACGTCAAGAAGGGCAGCTACGACACCTACGCCCTCGACCTCAGCCGCACGCGCGGCTCGTTCGTCGTCGGCGAGAACGAGTAGCGCGCCGCGCCGAGACCTCCGACGCGGAGACGCCGGAGTAGTCTCGGCGCGCCCCGCGAGACGACCTCCGCGTGTTCGCAAGTAGCGAGGCGCAGCGGCGAACCGAGCGCGGGGCTGAACCTCTCAGGCCGTCGCCCGCTTATGACGGCGCTTCTCGACCGCAAACGCCACCCCCTGGGCGTTGAGGTCGACGTCCATCGCTACGACCGCGCGCCTCGCCTCTTCACGCATGAACGCGCGGTCGCCGAAGGCCTCGGCGAAGATCGCCTCGACGCCCGCGCGGACGAACGTGGCGAGCTCCTCGCCCTCGCGCCCCGAGGCGTCCGCCTCCTCGACGACGACCTCGTAGGCGTCGAGCTGGCCGCACAACGAGTCCGCCGCAGCGTCGAGCGCGTCGCACTCGCCGTAGTGCGTGAGGTAGGCCCGCGCGGCGCCCGAGGCCGCGATCCGGCGGACGCTCTCGCGGGCGGCGACCGGATCGAAGTCCGTCGGCGACGTCGACGGGAAGACCACGAGCCCCTCGTCCTGGAGCGCCGGATAGCGCAGGCCGAAGCTGTCGCCCGTGAAGATGTTGCGCGCCGCCTCGTCGAGGACGCAGAAGTGGTGGTTGGCGTGGCCGCGCGTGTGCAGGAAGCGGAGCGTCGTCTCGCCCCAGCGCAGGGTCTCCTCATCGCCCATCGTCCGCACGCGCGCCGCGGCGATCGGCTCGATGCTCCCGTAGAGCGCCGCGAAGCGCTCCACCCCGTAGACCTGCTCGGCGCTGGCGACGAGCTTCGCCGGATCGATGAGGTGCTTGGCTGCCCGCGGGTGCGCGAGCAAGGTCGCGTTCGGACAGACGGCCATGAGCTTCGAGGCGCCGCCGGCGTGGTCGAGGTGCACGTGCGTGACGATCACGTAGTCGACGTCCTCCGGCGCCCGCCCGCTCGCACGCAGCGCCTCCAGGAGCTTCGGCACCGCGAAGTTCGTGTTCGTCTCGACGAAGGCCGCGCGCCCCCCCTCGAGGAGGAGAAAGCACGCGGCGAAGCGCGGGTAGCCAAGGTAGTGCGTGTCGACGGTGCGGACTTCGGCCATGCCCGCATCCTTCTCGCTCGGCCGACGTTTGACAAGCCGGCCGCGCGACGGCCTCCGCACGCGCCGACGCGCACATCCGTAGCGCCGGGGCGCTCGCTGTCTGTGAAGAGCGGTCCCGAGTCTCACAGCACGTAGCCCCTATCGACGCTCCACCCAACAGGCCACGGACACTCTCGTGAGTCGTTGTCGATGTCGCGTATCTCAACTACCGAGAGTCCCGGTGGACTTCGTATTTACAGTTCGACCATGGTTGAATGTCTATTTGGATGGACAACGATCAGGAGCGGTCGCGGGTCAGCGCGCCACTCGCCCGCGCGCGCTGGCCCGAGGCGACCGCGCCTCCTTGAGACGCTCGCCGCTCGCGGCGTCACGCAGCGCCTTGATCGACACGTGTCTCGAGCGTTCGGATCACTGTCGTCGGCTCGAGGGCCACCGAGCCCGCGGAGAGATCGCTGACGCGGAAGTGGTCGAGGAGCGCCTCGTCGGTCAGGGTCCCGAGGAGCCGACCCCGGATGCCGCCGACGTAGAGGGACCGGGCGGAAGCTCGACACCCATGAGCCCGCCAGGCGTCGTCGGTGCTCGCGGGCTGGGAGTCCGCGCCGCGAGCCGACGACCTCGCGATCGCGCGAAGTCGACCAGCGGCCGATCCCTTGAGGCGACGACGTCAGCATTCGCGCATCGATTTAACTTGAAAATGAAAATCAAAACCATTATCAGAGAATTGATGCTACCCGAGAGCCCCTGCACCCGGACCCGCCTGGCCGCCGCGAAGATCGGCAACGTCGACGCCTGCAGCTGCGGGATGATCCATCTCAACCTCGGGGCGACGACGCTCCGCTTCACGCCGACGGCGTTCGAGCTCCTCGGCGCGATGATCGACGAGGCCAGGCGCGAGCGCGCGGCGGCGGACGATCCCCTGATCGCGGCCCCGCGCGAGCTCCCCGAGGCGGAGGCGGGCGGACCCGGTCAGGCGTGAGGTCGCCGCCCCTCCCCCGCGCCCTCGCCGGCGACGCCACAGCCCGGGTCGCGATCGACGACGCGGGGATCATCCACGTCGACGTCGGGCCGCTCTCGCTGCGCCTCGAGCACGAGATCTGCGCGGCCCTGACGACCGTCCTCGCCCGCGCGATGGTCCGCCTCGCCCGCGAGCGCCGACGTCCCCGGCTCGCCGTCGTCGACGGCGCCGAGCTCGATCGCTGAGGCTGGGGGCGCGCCCTCAAACGCGCCCAGAGGGGCTCCACACGCACGGTCCGCGGCGCGACGAGGAGCACGCCCCCGGTGACCGACACCCGCTCAGGGTCGGCGCGCGCGCTCAACAGCGACCCGGTGCGCCCCCGCGAGCGGCGCGGGAAGGCGCGCAGCGGCCCGGTAACTGGCCCAATTTCGCGGGCTCTCGTACAATCGGCCGCCTTGAGTAATTCGATCGACACCCGCCTCCCGTTGCCCTCCGCGGCGCCGCTGGTCGCCGGTGGTGCGGCCGCGGCGATCACCCTCCTGCTCCCGCAGCAGCCGATGGTCGGGGCCCTCTCGGCCGCCGTCGCGGGCGTGATCGGCTGGTACCTCGGCAGCCGCGCGGAGCTCCTGCTGATCCGCTTCAGCGACGAGCGCAAGGCGCTGCAGGCCGGCGAGGAGCGCCAGCTCGAGGCGGCCAAGGGGCGCGTCGACGAGGCCTCCGCCCGCGCCGCCAAGGCCGAGGAGCGGATCAAGGCCCTCGAGGCCGAGCTCGCCGCCGCGACGACGCGGACCGCCAGCGCCGAGGGCAAGGCCGAGGCGCTCAGCGACCGGGTGAAGAGCGCCGAGCAGCTCGCCGACGAGGCCAAGCGCCGCCTCGACCGCGCCGAGAAGAAGCTCGAGGAGAGCCAGGATCAGCTGCGCGCCCTCAAGATCAGCCCCGACGGCGAGCGCCTGCGCGACGACCTCGACGCGGCCAAGCGGCGGATCCGCAAGCTCGAGGCGGAGCTCGAGGAGGCCTACGCCGAGCAGGGCTCGGTGAGGGCGCTGCGCAGCGAGATCAAGGGCCTCGAGGGCAAGCTCGCCGAGCTGACGATCCAGCGCGACGGGGCGCTGCGCGACGCCGACGAGCTCCGGGCGATGCTCGACCGCGGCCTGCCGCAGGCCGGCGTCGACCCCGACACGGAGGCGGCGATCGGCGAGCTCAGCGAGGGCTTCGCCGGGACGTCGACAGCGATCGAGGAGACCTTCCAGGCGCTGACGGCGATGAATTCCGGCCTCAAGGGGATCGCCGAGAACGTCGAGCAGCTCGCGGCCAACGCCGAGGAGAGCTCGAGCTCGATCCTCGAGATGGCCGCGGCCAACGACGAGGTCGCCGAGAACATGCACAGCCTCGCGTCGTCGGTCCAGGAGACGGCGACGGCGATCGAGCAGATGACCTTCGCGGTGAAGGAGGTCGCCAAGAACATCGAGGCGCTGTCGTCGACGGCCGAGGAGACCTCGGCGGCGATGAACGAGATGGACATCTCGATCCAGCAGGTCGAGTCGAACGCCAACCAGACGGCCGAGCTCTCCGAGGAGGTCGTCCGCGCCGCCGAGGGCGGGGTCGACGCGATCAACCAGACGATCGAGGTCATCAACCTGATCAAGACCTTCTCGGCCGACGCGGTCGCGGTGATCAGCCGCCTCGGCGAGCGCATCCACGAGATCGGCAAGATCCTCAGCGTCATCGACGACGTCTCCGAGCAGACCAACCTCCTGGCGCTGAACGCCGCCATCATCGCCGCCCAGGCCGGCGAGCACGGCAAGGGCTTCGCGGTCGTCGCCGACGAGATCAAGGACCTGGCCGAACGGTCAGCTTCGTCGACCAAGGAGATCGCCGACATCATCAAGGCGGTCCAGCGCGAGAGCCGGAACGCGGTCGAGGCGGTCCAGCGCTCGAGCTCCGCGGTCGACGACGGCGTCCGGGTCTCCCACCAGGCCGAGGACTCGCTCAAGCGGATCTCGGAGTCGGCCCGCCACTCGACCGGCATGGTCCGCGAGATCGCCCGGGCCGCCGAGGCCCAGACCCGCGGCTCCAAGCAGGTCACCGACGCGATCAGCGTGGTCGCCACCACCGTCCAGCAGGTCGCCTCGGCGACCGCCGAGCAGGCCCGCGGCGCCGACCTGATCATGCGCTCGGCCGAGCGCATGAAGACGATCACCCGCCACGTCGAGCGCTC
>JAGQIT010000533.1 GCA_020431135.1 Myxococcales bacterium
TACTCATGGGCCGCCCGAGGAGATCGCTAGCGACCATGAAAATTGGGATCCCCAAGGAAGTCCACCCCGGTGAATGCCGGGTAGCGGCTACGCCTAAGAACGCCGAACGTCTGCAGAAATTCGGCTTTGACGTGATGATCGAGGCGGGGGCCGGCGCCCTCGCGAACTTCAGCGACGAGGCCTATGTCGAGGCCGGCTGCGGGGTCATCGCGGACGTGCGTCGCCTCTACCAGGAGGCTGACATCATCCTGAAGGTCCGGCAGCCGGAGGAGCACCCGACGCTCCGCTGCCACGAGGCCGATCTCCTGCGCGAGGGGGGGACGCTGATCTCCTTCATCTGGCCGGCGGAGAACGAGGAGCTCCTGAAGCGCCTCGCCGCGCGCAAGGCGACGGTCCTGGCGATGGACCAGGTCCCGCGGATCAGCCGCGCGCAGAAGCTCGACGCGCTGTCGTCGATGGCGAACATCGCCGGCTACCGCGCGGTCATCGAGGCCGCCAACGCCTTCGGACGCCTGTTCACCGGCCAGATCACCGCCGCCGGCAAGATGCCGCCGGCGAAGGTCATGGTCATCGGCGCCGGCGTCGCCGGCCTCGCGGCGATCGGCGCGGCCCGTGGCCTCGGCGCGATCGTCCGCGCCTTCGACACCCGACCCGTCGTCAAGGAGCAGGTCGAGTCGATGGGCGCCGAGTTCCTCGAGGTCGACTTCGAGGAGGACGGCACCGGCCAGGGCGGCTACGCGAAGGTGATGAGCCCCGCGTTCATCGCCGCCGAGATGGCGCTCTTCGAGGAGCAGGCCCGCGACGTCGACATCATCATCACGACGGCGCTGATCCCCGGGCGGCCGGCGCCGAAGCTGATCAAGGACTACCACGTCAAGGCGATGAAGCCGGGCTCGGTGATCGTCGACCTCGCCGCCGAGCGCGGGGGCAACTGCGAGCTCACCGTGCCGCACGAGGCGGTCGTCCGCGAGGGCGTGACGATCGTCGGCTACACCGACCTGCCGAGCCGCATGGCCGCGCAGTCGAGCCAGCTCTACGGCTCGAACCTCTGCCACCTCCTCGACGACATGGGCCGCAACGAGGGCTACAAGGTCGACCTCGAGGACGTCGTCGTCCGCGGCGCGCTCGTCCTCCAGGGCGGCGAGATGATGTGGCCGCCGCCGAAGATCGAGAACCCGTCGCCGCCGAAGCCGGCGGCCGAGCCCGCGCCGGCCGCGGCGGCCGAGAAGAAGAAGGAGAAGAAGAGCAGCGGCACGCTGCCGCTGCTGATCGTCGGCGCCATCCTCCTCGGCATCGGCGTCGGCGCGCCGCCGAACTTCCTCTCGCACTTCACCGTCTTCGTCCTCGCCTGCTTCGTCGGCTACCAGGTGATCTGGAACGTCTCGGCGGCGCTGCACACCCCGCTGATGTCGGTGACCAACGCGATCAGCGGCATCATCATCATCGGCGGGATGCTCCAGGTCTCGGGCGAGCCGACCTCGCCGGCGGTCATCCTCGGGGCGATCGCGATCCTCGTCGCCACCATCAACATCGCCGGTGGCTTCCTGGTCACCCAGCGGATGCTGCAGATGTTCCGCAAGTAGGAACTAGGGGAGAACCGCTATGTCCTTCAGCCTCCTCGTCGTCTGTTACATCGCCGCGAGCGCCCTCTTCATCATGTCGCTGGGCGGCCTCTCCAAGCAGGAGACCGCCCGCCGCGGCAACCTCTTCGGCATCGTCGGCATGGTGATCGCGATCCTCGTGACCGCGATCGGCACCAACCTCGCCGGCGCCGCCAACGTCTCGGGCAGCGGCTTCGCGGTCCTCGCGGCGTCGATCATCCCGGGCGCGCTGATCGGCGCGATCCTGGCCAAGCGCGTCGCCATGACCTCGATGCCCGAGCTCGTGGCGATGCTCCACTCGTTCGTCGGCCTCGCCGCGGTCCTCGTCGGCATCGCCAGCCACATCTCGCCGACCGAGCACCTCACCGGCACCGAGCACACGATCCACGCGATCGAGATCTTCATCGGCGTCTTCGTCGGCGCGATCACCTTCACCGGGTCGATCATCGCCTTCCTCAAGCTCAAGGGGTCGATCGGCGGCAAGCCGCTGATGCTCCCGGGGCGCCACCTCCTCAACCTCCTGATGGTCCTGGGGAGCTGCTACCTCGGCTACATGTTCCTCTTCGGCGCGCCGGAGCAGGGGCTGACCTGGCTGCTGATCATGACGGGCATCGCCTCGGTGATCGGCGTCCACATGGTCATGGCGATCGGCGGCGCCGACATGC
>JAGQIT010000534.1:0-180 GCA_020431135.1 Myxococcales bacterium
GGTGGGCCATGGTCGGCATCTCGTCCGGATCCTGCTGCGCCGGCGCGGCGACCTCGGGCTCGGGCGCGGCGGCCGGCTGAGCACCTGTCCGAACGGACCGGTGACCGCGGGTGCTGCCGACGCGGCGGTGCGAGCGGGTGCCGCTGCCGTCGTCGGGCATGTCGAGCTCGGCGGCGTTGA
>JAGQIT010000534.1:276-4948 GCA_020431135.1 Myxococcales bacterium
GTGCCCTTGATCATCGCCCGGAACTCGCCGGTGAGGCGCTTGAGCGGCCCGGTGCCCTCGAGGGTCGGGAGGTAGATCGCGAGCGACACGCTGACGAGGAGGAAGCCGATGATCAGCGGCCAGTTGAGGCGGCCGGTGTTGCCCGCGGCGCGCGACTCGGCGATCGCCGACTTGAGGTCGCGCTGGCCGGCGGCGGCGGTGTCGGAGGAGAGGACGACGAGCATCGTCCCGCGCTCGCCGATGCCTGCCGGGCCGGGGATCCGGCCGATCGCCCCGATGCGGGCGTCGAGGCCCTCACCGACGGTGTAGACCTCGCTGACGCCGGCCCGCGGGACCTCCTTGAGGTGCTCGGAGACGATCGCCTTGACCTCCTCGCCGACCGGCTGGTCGCCGATCACCGAGCCGAGGATCTTGCCGTCGCGGATGATGCCGGCCGGGCTGTCGGTGCCGAGCACGCGACGGACGAAGGAGCCGGCGCCGAGGTCGAGCGGCTGGAAGGCGACGAGGCGGCGCGACTTGGTGTCGGCGCGGGTCACCTTGACGACCTGGACGCTGCCGCCGAGGGCCGCGGAGAACTGGTTCTCCTCGCTGGCCTGGAGCTCGGTGAAGGCGTCGAGCTTGCCGATCTCCGGGAGGAGCTCGGTGGCGACGCCGGTGCCGACGATGACCTCGCCGTCCTTCCCGAGCATGCCGACGGTCATCTCAGTGAAGTCGGCGAGGAGGAGCGCGTTGGCGACGTCGCTGAACGCCTGGTCCAGCGGCGGCGGCGGGTTCTTGTCCTTCGGGTCAGCGGGGCCCGGGTCGAGGGCACGCTTGAGGTCCGGATCCGCGAGGATCGTGGGGGCGCGCGAGACCGGTGACGCCTGGATCTCCGCCGCGAGGGCGGCGATGCCGGCCTTCGCGGTCGCTTGGATCGCGGCTTGGTCGGCGTCCGTGAACCCCGTTGCGGTTCCAAAGGACAACAGGAACATCCCGGCGAGGAAGATCGTCGCCAGACATGCGAGGATTGCGGCCCAGATCTTGGTCAGCAGCACGGTTGGGCCTAGTGTAGGGCGACGCGGCCGGCGCTGGCAATTTCACGATGCGTCGCGAGCGACGGCCGTCTGCGGGCGCGGTGTGGGGGCGGGTGCGCGCGTGCAACGACCGCGGGCGGCGGCCGAACCCGAGGGAGATGGCCGCCCTCTCGCTCGCCCTCGCCCTCATCGCCGCCCTCGCGGTCGGTGTCCACCTCCCCGGAGCGCCGCTGTGGGCCGCGCTCCTGTCCGCTGGGGGGGTGATCGCCGCGGGCATCGCGTGGGCGCGCGTTTTCGCCCATGGTCGGCGAACGCAGGCGGGTGTCGCGGCGCTCATCATCGTTCTTCTCGGCGCGGGCCTGGTTCGCGGGTGGGCGGCCTCACATTCGCCGCCGAGCGTGGTGATCCCCCGCGGGTTGATCGCCGGAGAGGTGCTCGGAGCCAGCGTTCCAGGGCCGCGCTGCCGGATCGACGTCGACGTCGGCGGCGAGCGTTGGCGCCTCGAGGCCGATCCGAGCGCGTGTCCGCGCGCCGCGGGCGAGCGGATCTGGCTGCGCGCAGAGGAGGTCAGCCGCGCAGAGGCCGCGCATCTCCCCTGGGGGCGCGGCTCCGAGGACCCGCGCTCGGGCAGCGTCCGCCGGGTCTATGTCGACAGGATCTGGCGCGCGCCGGGTCTTCAGGGCGGCGTGGGGGAGCGCTACTTCGCCTGGGTCGCGGCCCTGCGCCAGCGGGCTTGGGAGGCGTCGCGCGGGCGGCCGGCGGAGAGCCTCGTCGTCGGCGCGTCGCTCGGGATGTCCTCGGCGCTGGCGCCCGAGCTGCGCGCGGAGGTCCGCGGCGCCGGGCTCGGCCACCTCCTCGCGGTCAGCGGGCTCCATGTCGCGCTCGCCGGGATGCTGGTGATCGGGGGGATCTCCCGCGTGTTGGCCGCGGTTGGCTGGACCCGACCGGAGATCAGCCTGCTCGGCCTCGGCCCGGTGATCGCCTACGTCCTCCTCACTGGCGGCGCGCCCTCGGCGGTGCGGGCCGCGGTGATGCTGGCCCTCGTGGTCCTGGCGGCGACGATCGGACGCCCTGGCCACGGGCCGACGATCCTCGCCGTGACCGCCGCGGCGCTGCTGATCGTCTGGCCGCAGTGGGCCGTCGATCCCGGCCTGCAGATGTCCCTCGCCGCGATGGCGGCGCTGGTCCACCCGCGGGCGCCTCGCGGGCTCGTCGCCCAGAGCTGGCGCGTGACCTGGGCGACCCTGCCGGTCGCCATCTGGCACTTCGGCGGCGGCTCGCTCCTCGGCGTCGTCGCCAACCTCGTCGCCCTGCCGATCTTCTGCGCGTGGGTCTTGCCGCTGGGGATCCTCGGGATCTTCGGGCTCGGGATCCTCGGGCCGGCGGCGCTCGGACCCGCGGGGATCGGCGCGGCGATCATCCTCGACGTCAGCGCGCTCCTGCGGCGGGTCCCCGCGACCCCGCCGGAGCTCCTCGCGGGGATCGCCGCGGCGCTCCTCGTCGGCGTCCTGGTCGTGGAGCGGCGCGGTCGAGGGCCGAAGAGGGGCGCGTCGTGGCGGATGATCCCCGGGTGGCGACCGCCGCTCGTCGCCCTCGCGGCGGTGATCGTCGCGGTGCCGCTGCGCTCGCCCAGCGGGGGCGACGGCGCGTTGACCGAGGATCGCTGGTGGGTGGTGGGGGGCGGGCGGCGCCTCGAGGTCGTCGCTCCGGCGGTCGACGGGGCAGGCGTCGCCGGGATCTGCATCGACGGGCCGTGGCTCTCGCCGGCGGCGCGAAGCGGGCAGCTCGAGCACCTCGGTCGCCCGCGGGCTGTCGTGGTCCGCGATCCTCGCGGCGGTCCGGCGGAGGCCGAGCACCGCCGGCTCCTCGAGAGCCTCGGGGTCTGGGGACCGGTGGGCGACGGCGAGGCGATCCGCTGCGCGTGGCCGGAGCTCTCACGGCGCGCCCTCTCGCGTCTGCTGCGCCGCTGCCAGCGCGAGCTCGGGGCGCACACCGCTCTGCTCCGCGGCGACGGCGACGGCGCGATCGAGTGTTGGCGACGCGACGGCTGGCGGCGGCTCGTCACCGATGACGTGGTCGATGACGACGCCGCTGCGACAGCAAAAAAGATCGGCGAGGAGGGGGCGACGTGACATCCTCCCGACCAGCGATGGCGATCGACGCACGACCCTTCCTGCGCCAGCGCGGCCCTGAGGCGGGGCGTGTCCACCCGCTGATCTTCGGCGACAACCTCGTCGGTCGCGACGCGACGGCCGAGGTCTTCCTCGATCGCGCCGACGTCTCGAGGCGCCACGCGCTCCTCCGGGTCGATCGCGACGGCGTCGTCGTCGAGGACCTCGGGAGCAAGAACGGGGTGCTCGTCGACGGCGAGGCGATCGCGGGCCCGACGGCGATCGCCCACGGCGCCTGCTTTCAGGTCGGCGACACGGTCTTCGAGGTCAGCCACCCCGGCGCGCAGGTGGCCGCCGCGCTCGCCCGCGCCGGTGAGACGACGGTGACGCGTGCGGGCCGACGCCGCGGTCAGGAGCCGGCCGACGCCGCGCCGAGCCTGTCGATCCGCTGGCCGGTGCTGGCGACGGTGCTCTTCGCGGCGGCGGTCGTGGTCCTGCTCTTGAGCGGCGCAGAGCTCTAGCGTCTGGCGGCGAGAGCTGCGGGAGGGCGCGCGAGCGCTTCGGCGAAGCCGTCGCTCGCGCCGCGTGGTGGCTTGGCGCGCAGGTCGATCCGGGCTAGCGTGCGTCCGTGGCAGGAAGCCCTGATCCCGAGGTCCGCGCGCGCCTTGCGAGGCTGCCGAAGGTCGATCGGGTGCTCGCCGCGGAGGCGCTCGCGGAGCACCGAGCCGGGCGCGCGCTGAAGCTGCGGACGGTCCAGCGGGCGCTCGCGGAGCTGCGGGTGGCGCTCCTCGGCGGCGGGCCCCGTGCGTCGGTCGAGCCGCCGACCGCGGAGGGACTGGCGTCGACGGTCGCGGCGGAGCTCGACGCGCTCCTGCGGCCGCGGCCGCGGCGGGTGCTCAACGCGACCGGCGTCGTCCTCCACACCAACCTCGGACGGGCGCCGATGGGCGGCGCGGTCGTCGACGCGATCGTCGCGTCCGCCGGCGCCTGCGACCTCGAGATCGACCTCGACAGCGGCGCGAGGGGCTCGCGCTACGCCCACCTGCGGCCGCTCCTCGCCGCGGTCGTCGGCGCCGAGGACGTGCACGTCGTCGGCAACGGGGCGGCGGCGCTGCTGATCGCCTGCACCGCGCTGGGGCGACCGGGCGGCGTCGCCCTCTCGCGCGGCCAGATGATCGAGATCGGCGACGGCTTTCGCGTCGCCGCGATGGCGGCGGCCGGGGGCGCGAGGATCTGGGAGATCGGCGCGACCAACCGCACCCACACGCGGGACTACGCGGAGGCCCTCGACGGCGCGCTGCCGGGGATGGAGGGGCCAGCGTCGGCGATCCTCTGGGCTCACCGCAGCAACTTCCGCCAGGAGGGGTTTGTCCTCGAGGTCGAGCTCGCGGAGCTCGCGGAGCTCGCGCGGTCTCGCGGCGTCCCGCTGATCGCCGACCTCGGCTCGGGCTCCCTCGGCGACGGGATCCCGGGGGATGAGCCGACGATCACCCAGTACCTCGAGGCCGGCGCCGACGTCGTCTCGTGCAGCGGCGACAAGCTCTTCGG
>JAGQIT010000535.1 GCA_020431135.1 Myxococcales bacterium
CCCGCCGTCGCACCTGCGCCTTCGGACATCCCCGAGATGACCGCCGCGCTGCCGCGCCCGCGCGCCCTCGAGGTCCGCGCCGACGACGGCCACCGCCTGCGCCTGTGGCAGCTCGAGCCGCCCGCCGCCGCGCCGGGAGAACGCCCGGCGATCCTAATGGTCCACGGGCGGACCTGGAGCGGCCTCCCGGACTTCGACCTCCGCGTCGGCGACGATCGCCGGCGGTCGCTGATGCACGCGCTGGCCGAGCGCGGCTGGGCGACCTACGCCCTCGATCTGCGCGGCTACGGCGAGAGCGAGCGCGACGCGAGCGGCTGGAACACGCCCGATCGCGCCGCCGCCGATCTCGTCGCCGCGCTCGCCCTGATCCGCGAGCGCGAGGGCGCGGCCCCGGATCTCCTCGGCTGGTCCTACGGCGCGCTCGTCTCGCAGCTCGCCGTCCAGCGGCGGCCCGACGCGGCGCGCAAGCTCGTTCTCTACGGCTACCCGCGCGACCCGGCGGCGCTCCGCGAGGCGCCACAACCGGGCGCCAACGACCCAGGAGAACCGCCGCGCGCCCGGACGACGGAGGCCGCCGCCCGCAGCGACTTCATCACCCCGGGGTCGATCCCCGAGGCGGCGATCGCCGCCTTTGTCGAGGCTGCCCTGGCCGCCGATCCGGTGCGCGCCGACTGGCGCAGCACCGAGCAATTCGCGTCCCTCGATCCGCAGGCCGTGACGATCCCGACGCTGGTGATCCACGGGGTCGGCGATCCGATCGCCCGCGCGACCTGGCAGGGGGCGCTCTTCTCGGGCCTCGCCACCGACGATCGCCAGTGGGTGGTCCTCCCGGGGGCCGACCACGCGGCCCACCTCGAGCGGCCGGCGGCGTTTCGCCGGGCGCTCCTCGCCTTCCTCGTCGACGCAGAGCAACCCCGCGAAGAGGGGACACGATGAGCCAGACCAGCTACTTCGTGCGCAAGCGCGGCGGCCTCCTGCGCAGCTTCGACCGCGCCGCCAAGCGCAGCGCCGCGGTGATGCGCGAGCGCGGCCACCCCGAGGCGCGGATCGACCGCGTCCACGGGGCGGCGCGCGACCACTTCGCCGCGCTCCTCCCTCAGATCCCCGATCCCGGTGACGTCGGCGCCCACCTGCGGATGTTCGGCAGCGCCGCGGCGATCCAGATCGCGATCTTCCTGGCGATGCGCGACGAGGGCGAGGACGTCGCCGAGACCTGGGCGATCTGCGAGGAGGCGGCGCGCCGCGAGCTCGCCGGCGTGCCGTCGTTCGTCCGCCGGATCGTCACCGCGGTCTACTTCTCCGGGTGGCTCCGCAAGCGCCTGCACAGGGCCGGCGAGGCCTCGCAGGAGGCGCCCCTCGGCGGCTGGCAGTACGCGCTCCACGACGGCGACGACGACGACGACTTCGACTTCGCCGTGACCTACACCCGCTGCGCCCTCCAGGAGCTCGCGCATGCGGTCGACGCCGCGGACTTCGGGCCCTACCTCTGCCTCGGCGACGTCGTCGCCAGCGATCTCCTCGGCTGGGGTGTCCAGCGCAGCGAGACGATCGGCCAGGGCTGCGCGCGCTGCGACTTCCGCTTCAAGCGCGGCGGGCTCACGCAGATCTCGACGCCGGCGTGGCTGCGCCGCGCGGGGCCGAGGGGCGAGGGCGACGGCAGCGACGACTAGGCCTCCAGAGGCACCGCGCGCCCAGGGTTGTTGTGGCTCTGTTTGGTGTGGTTGGGTTCGCGACGGCCGCGAGTCCTGTCACGCAGCCCGACACAGGCTGCCCGCGATCCCCGAACATCGTGACGCGGGAGCGCGCTGCGCGAGCGAAGCGAGCACGCCGACCGCGGCGAGTCACAGAGAACGAGAACGCCGCGAGCCGCACATTCGCCTGCACGAACAGACAGGATCGCCGAGTCTCTCCGCGCCTGCGCTCGACAGCGCAGGCGCGGAGGTCCTAGCTCACATCGACGCGCCCCGTCGGACGGCGGAGGCACCCCGTGCGCCCGCCGCTCGCTCGCCGCGCGCCTCGGCCTCAGGCCGCGACCGCGTCGCCATCAGCGAAGCGGCGGGCGATGAGCTGGCCGTAGAGGCCTGTTCTCGCCGCCAGATCCTGAGGACGCGCCCAGTCGCGGCCCATCGCCGCCCACGCCGGCTCCTCGGGGTCGAGCCCAAGGTTGGCGACGTAGTGATGGTCGACGATGAAGTAGTGGCGGCGGTAGGCGAGGAGGTAGCCCCCCGTCTGCCCCCGGATCTCGCGGGCCTCGGCGTACGAGGCCAGCCAGATGTTCCAATAGGCGCCGCAACCATCCGGGTAGAGGAGCGTGCCGAAGTCGTCGTCGACGTCGCCGCGGATCACCCCGGCGGCGTGCGACCAGCCCGAGAAGCCGACCTCGCGCGCGAGCACGGCGAGGCTGTGCCGGCGGAGAACGGCGGCCTTGAGGGCGTCGTCGGCGAGCTCAGCGAGCTCCTTCAGGCGCCGGTGACGGGCGAGCGCGCCGACCTCACCCGCCTGCGCGGCGCGGTGGAGGACGCGGGCCTGGCCCTTTAACAGATCGATCGGATCAACCATGATGTTCTCTCCTTGAAGGGCCGTTCTCCGCTCCGCTCGGCCCAAGGAGCACCGTGGTCGCTCCAAGTTGTCGTTCTTCGATTTTCGTGCAGGGCGCGGCGGCTTTCGGCGGAAGAGGCTCCCCTGCGAGCCTCGACGCGTAGGTAGCACAGCGCCGCGGCGGCGTCACGCCGATTCTTCTCGGCGCTCCTCCGGTGAGCACAAAGGGACAGGTCAGCGCGGGAGGGGCGTTCTCGCCCGCTCAGGCGCCGTTCAATTCGCGTCGCGGCCCCGCGGCTGGCACCATCGTTCGGGGATGAGGATCGCGATCATCGGCGGCGGCGCGGCGGGGATGATCACCGCCTATCTCCTCGACCAGGTCCATGAGATCACGGTCTTCGAGCGCCAGCCGCTCCTCGGCGGCAACATCCGCACCCTCGGCGGCAACGTCGACTGCCCGGCGCTGCCGCCCGGGGTCGCCCTCGACTGCGGCGTCATCGAGTTCTCGCCCGAGCACTTCGTCAAGCTCCACCGCCTCTTCGCCGACCTCGGCGTCGAGACCCGGCCGGTGCCAGCGGCGACCGGCTTCATTCAGGGCGACGGCCGCCACTACCTGTCGCTCGGCAAGCTCGCGACCAGCCGCATGCCGCTGCGCCGCCGCGTCGCCGCGACGCTGCGCCTCCTCGGCCTCGGGCCGGCGCTCGCCCGCTTCCGCCGGCGGGCGGCGAGGGCCGACCCCGAGGCGCTCTACGACACCTCGCTCGGCGACTTCCTCCGCGACACGCGGGCCCGCGGCCTCGGCCTCGGCCTCGGCGCTACGCGGGAGGCCGCGTTCCACGAGTGGCTCCGCCTCCTCCTGGTCTACGCCTACTCGATCCCCCGCGCCGAGATCGACGCGACCCCCGCGACGATGACGATCCCGAC
Organism: Myxococcales bacterium; assembly: GCA_020431135.1. Classification (GTDB taxonomy): domain Bacteria; phylum Myxococcota_A; class Polyangia; order Nannocystales; family Nannocystaceae; genus JADJRG01. The sequence goes on from JAGQIT010000535.1 coordinate 3,463, forward strand.
GCTCCTGCGCTTCACGGGTGATGTCTCTTGGACCAGCGTCGTCGGCGGGATCTACCGCTACATCGCGGCGATCACCGAGCGCCTGCGCGGCGAGGTCATCACCGGCGTCGACGTCGAGGCGATCCGCCGCGACGCCGACGGGGTCGAGCTGCGCCGCCGCGGGGCGGCGCCCGAGCGCTTCGACAAGGTGGTGCTCGCGGCGACGCCCGAGCAGGTGCTCCGCCTCCTCACCGACCCCAGCGACGCCGAGCGCCGGCGCTTCGCGGCCTGGCGGGGCAACGACGCGGTCGTCCAGATCCACACCGACGCGGGGATGTACCGCCGCCGCGGCATCGTCGACTACTCGGAGTTCGACGTCTTCGCCGCGCCGCCCGGCTACAACGCCCACCTCAACCGCCTGTGCGGCCTCCCCTCGGCCGCCTACGGCGACCCGGGCGCGGTCGACTACCACTTCTCCTACAACCTCGAGAGCGAGGTCGACCCGGCGGCGTTGATCCACACCCAGCGCCACCGCACGCCGGGGTACACGGTCGCCGCGCTCGCCAGTCGCCCGGAGATCGTCGCGACCAACGGCGACAACCACACCTACTTCGCGGGCGCCTGGCTCGGCGACGGGCTCCACGAGGGCGCCGTGACCTCGGCGCTCGCGGTGAGCGAGCGCCTCGGCGGGCGCCTCCTCTGAGCCAGCGCGCCTCGCCCTCCTTGTTCTCAGACGTCGCCCGGGGTAGCGTCCGCGCCGCTCCGCGATGGTCCACGCCGACGACGATCCGCGGCCCGAGCGGCCGGCCCACAGCGACTTCGACCTCGCGTTCGAGGACGGCGCCATGGTCGAGGGCGCGTGGGACGAGCCGTGGACGCTCCGCGTCATCGAGCTCGGCGCGCTGACCCTGCGCAGCGGTCGGATCCTCATCGGCGATCCCCTCACCGGCGCGCTCGCAGGCGAGGCCGCGCTCGCCCGCCAGGTCCCGCCGGGGCGCTACCCCGTGCTCCTCTCGGTGATCGCCGCGTCGCCCGCGGACCACCGCGTCGCCGCGGCGAAGCTCGTCATCCGCGACGCGCCTGTGGTCCGCTGGGAGCCGGCGCTCTTCGAGGGTCAGGAGCCCGACGCCGAGCGCCTCCCGTGCTACGGCGTCGACTCCGGGACCGGCGTCTTCGCCTGCGCCGAAGCGGCCCCAGCCCTCGACGACGAGGAGTCCGCGGAGCGCCTCCTCGAGGCCCTCGACGCCGACGCCGACGGCCTCCCTGGCCTCGGCGCCTGCCCGCACCCCGTCGCCCCCGAGTCCGCGCTGTGCTTCTCCTCCGGCTGGGGCGACGGGCTCTACGTGTCGTGGTGGGGCCTCGCCGCGGACGGCGAGCCGAGCTGCCTGATCACCGACTTCGACCTCCTCGTGCGGGCGATCTACGAGCGCGTCGTGCTCCCGTGGCCGCCGCCGCGCGGGCGGGTATCGCTGCCGCTGGTCGCCGCGCGCGAGGGCAAGCTGTGGCGGCCGCTCTTCGGCAAGCCGCGCCTCCACCACCGCGGGCCGAGGCTCCCGCGCGTCCGCCTGCTCGTGGCCGGAGAGACCCCGCGGCCGATCCCGCCGCGCTGGGTCCGTGACGTCGCCGAGTACGCCGTCGATGAGGCGCCCCCAGGGGCGCAGCTCGAGATCGGCTACGCCGTCGGCGAACGCCCGGCGCGTCGCCTCTCCGCGTCGACGAGCTGAACTGGACGGTCCGCGGATGCGCCGACGCGGCCGCGTCGTCCGCGGCAAGCACTGCGTCCGCCTCAGCTTGTGACGCGCGATCGCCCGCCCTATCCTCGCCGCGAGGAGAGCCGCGATGGAACTCATGGACATGATCGACGCCCTCACCCGGCCGCAGGCCTACGCCGCGGTCGAGGCGGCCGCCGGGGCGACCGAGGTCGAGGTCATCCAGACCCACATCTCCGTCGTCTTCCTCGTCGGCGAGGCGGTCATCAAGCTCAAGAAGCCGGTCCGCCTGCCCTTCCTCGACTACTCGACGCTCGCGCTCCGGCGCCGCTACTGCGAGGCCGAGGTCGAGCTCAACCGCCGCCTCGCGCCCGACGTCTACCGCGGCGTCGTGACGATCACGGCCGACGGCGACGGCCTCCGCGTCGGCGGCGACGGCGAGGTCGTCGACTACGCGGTCGAGATGCGCCGCCTCGACGAGGCCGTGACCCTCGAGGGCTGGCTCGCCCGCGACGCCCTGCCGTCCGGGGCGATGTCAGCGATCGGCCGCCGCCTCGCCGCCTTCCACAGGCACGCCGCCCGCGGCCCCGAGATCAGCGCCCTCGCCAGCTTCGACGCGGTCGCCAAGAACTGCCGCGACAACTTCAGCCAGACCGCGGAGCTCGGCCTCGAGGCGATCCCGACGGCGCTCCTCGACCTCCTCGCCGCGCGCACCGACGCCGCCCTCGCCGCGCAGGAGGCGACGATCCGCGGGCGAGCGGCGCGCGACGTCGCCTGCGACTGCCACGGCGACCTCCGCCTCGACCACGTCTACCTCTTCCCCGACCGCGCGCCGCCGCGCGACCTCGAGATCATCGACTGCATCGAGTTCAACGACGCCTTCCGCTACGGCGATCCGGTCGTCGACCTCGCGTTCCTCGTCATGGATCTCGAGTATCACGGCCGCCCCACCCTCGCGGTGGAGCTCGTCGACGCCTACTTCGCCGCCGCTGGCGATCCCGAGGGCGCCGCCCTGCTGCCGCTCTACACCTCGTACCGCGCGAGCGTCCGCGGCAAGGTCGAGGCCTTCCGGATGCGCGAACCCGAGGTCCCGGCGGCGGAGCGCGAGGCGTCGCGGCGGTCGGCGCTGCGCCACTTCCTCCTCGCGCTGCGCGAGCTCAGCGAGCTCGACGACGCCCCGGCGCTCCTCCTGATCGCCGGCCTCCCGGGCTCGGGCAAGTCGACGATCGCCAAGGGCCTCGCCGGGCCGGCCCACGCCCCGAGCGCGGCCGTGATCCGCTCCGACGTGACGCGAAAGCGCCTCGCCGGCCTCGACCCGGAGGACGCCGGCAAGGCCGCCCCCGGGGCCGGGATCTACACGGCGGAGATGACCCAAAGGACCTACGCCGCCTGCCTCGACCAGGCCCGCGCCCATCTCCTCCGCGGCCGCCCGGTGATCGTCGACGCCAACTTCAAGGCCGACGCCCAGCGCCGCCCCTTCGCCGATCTCGCCGCGGAGCTCGGCGTCCCCTTCGCGCTCCTGCTCTGCGAGGCCAGCGAGGAGGAGACCCTCGCCCGCCTCGCCGCCCGCCGCGGCGACGCCTCGGACGCCGACGCGGCGATCTTCTTCCACGCCCGCCGCGAGTGGGAGGCGCTCGCCGACGACCTCCGCGAGCGCGCCGCGAAGATCGACTCGAGCGGCGCGATCGAGGGCAACCTCGCGGCCGCCCGCCGAGCCCTCCGGGCGATCGGCTTCCACACGCCGTCGTCGCAGCCCTGAGGCCGCTCAGAGCGGGTGGAAGACGCAGGCGCAGGCGCACTCGGGGGGCTCCACGTCGCCCTCGGCCTCGCCCCACGCGCACGGCGTCCACCCCGGGTAGGCCGAGTACGCGTCGAGCTGCTCGCCGTAGAGGATCTCGACGGCGCCGCCGTTGTCATAGCGGAAGAAGACGCCGAGGCCGACGCCGTTCTCCACGTCGACGGGCTTCCAGCACGACTCGATCGGCCCCCAGATGTCTCCCGGCGAACCAACCCACGTGCAGCGACCGTCGACCTCGCCGAACGTACAGACGTCTCCGACGAGCGCCGGTCGGAGCACCGAGTGCCACTTGCACAGCCCATACTCGAGACACGAGGCCTCCTCCTTGGCGACGCAGGGGACCTCCTCAGGCGCGAAGCAGAGTCTGTCCTCTGCCCGGCACTCGTCGCAGCACTGCCCCTCGGGACAGTCGCACGGCTGCTCGACGTAGGCGTCGAGGCACCAGCCGTCGCCCCCGCAGTCGGTGTGCCCGGCGCACGGCTCGCGGCAGCCGGCCTCCCAGTCGAAGTCGTCAGCGGCGGTCAGGCGGCAGGCGTGCGCGCTATAGACCCCGTCCTCACACGCGCCGCCGGTCGTCGTCTCGTCGGCGGTCGTCGCTGACGTCGCCTCCGACGAGGAGTCCTCGCCACCCCCAGCGCAGGCGAGGACAAGCACAGGCCCCAACAGGATCGTCCACGCGCGCCGCATCACGCCTCTACCGTGACGCCGCGCCGCGCCGCGCTCCAGCGCAATCACTGCGACGCGGCGCGAAGCGACGTCGCCCTCGCAGGCCGTGGAGAGCGTCCGGCGCGACGATCGCGGCGCGAGGCCGCCCGCAGCCCGCACCGCGGACCGCTAGCCGTGGCCGTGATCGAGGAAGCGGTCGCCCGTCAGCTCCTCGTAGAGCCGCGAGCCGGTCCACACCGTCCCCGCGAAGCCGGCGTAGCCCGCCGACGCGTTGCAGAAGTAGAGCCCAGGGATCGACGAGCGGTGGTCGAGGCGCCCCGGACCGACGCTCGCCGGGCTCATGTCGCTGCCGTAGGAGTTGCCCTCGGGGGCGAGGCAGTAGCGCAGGTTGGTGGTCGGCGAGCCGAGCATCTTGAAGCAGATCCTGTCGCCGAAGCCAGGGACGTAGTCGCGCTCGATGATCCGCAGGATCGACGCGAAGATCTCGCGCTTCTTCGCGTTATAGGCCTTGATGTTGGCGCTGCGCAGGTGGGCGAAGCGGGCGAAGTCGGCGACCGTCAGGAGCTCGACGATCTGCGTGCCGGGCGGGCGATCGCTCGCGTCGTCGGTGAGCAGGCTCGGCGTCGTCAGGGCGAAGCTCGGGCGCCGGTAGTCGCCAAAGCGCTCCATCTGCATGAACGCGCGGTTGAGGTCGGGCTCCTCGGTGTGGAAGAGGTTGGAGCGGCCGAAGCCGTAGTCGCGCAGGTCGATCCCCTCGACGCCGAGGTAGGCGACAAAATTCGACGGCGAGTAGGTGTAGTCGAGGCGGCGGCGGAGCTTCGCCGAAAAACGCTCCGGGCCGATGATCGCCGCGGCCGCCCGCGGGTCCATGTTGCAGACGACGGCGCCGCCGAAGTGATCGACGCGCAGGTCCTCGGCGATCCCGCGCTTGTCGACGACCTCCGCCCGGACCCCGACCATGCGATCGCCGGCGAAGAGGAAGTCGATCACCCGCTGGCCGAGGATCACCTCGCCGCCGGCCTGCTTGATCGTCGCGACGAGGGTGTCGATGACGTGCTCGAAGTGACGCTCGGGGTAGTAGGCGCCGCGGCAGTAGCCGACGAAGAGCATCACCCAGGCGAAGAACGAGAGGCGCGCCGGCGGCAGGAGGAAGTCGGGCCACTGGAGGGCGAGGAGCGTCTGGGCCGGCAGCGGCAGATCGAAGCGATCGAAGACGTCCTGCAGCGACGCGCCGCGGTAGCGGATCACCCGGCGGAAGCGGCCGGCGCGGAGGAGGTCGCGCGGGGTGACGGGTGTCGGCACGCGGTCGAGCTCGTCGGCCGTGGCGAAGACCTCGTCGACGAAGGCCTCGAGCCGCGCCCGCTCGCCGGGGAAGAGCGCCGCCAGCCGCGACTTGAGGAGCGCTGGGTCGCCGGGGATGTCGAGGGCGTAGCCCGGCATCCGCATGCGGTCGAAGCCGAGGGGGTCGTAGCGGACGAAGCGGACGTCGTCGACGAGCCCGAGCTTGCTCAGGAAGCGGTTGACCGTCTGGCCCTCGCCGCAGTTCCAGACGTAGTGGAGCTGGGCGTTGAAGCGGAAGCCCGCCGCCTCGAAGGTGTGGGCGAAGCCGCCGGCGTGCTCGTGGGCCTCGATCACCCTGACGGCGCGGCCGCGGCGGGCCATCAGCGCGGCGAAGGAGAGGGCCGCGAGGCCGCTGCCGACGACGATGAAGTCCGGGCGATCGGGTCGCATCGCCGGGGATTGTCGGTCATCCTCGGCCGCTTGGCGACCGCGCGAGATCGCGCGATCGGATCCGTGCGGCGCTGGCGTGGAGCCGCCCCCGGTCGCGGCGATCGACGGCGCGCGGCCG
>JAGQIT010000536.1 GCA_020431135.1 Myxococcales bacterium
AAGTGCGAGGAGCCCCCGCCCTGCGACAACCCCGACGAGATGGGCCAGTGCCCGCCGCAGTGCGACGATCCCAACGACCCGAATTGCCTGCCGCCCGACTGCGAGGGCCTCTTCCTCGAGTGCCTCGAGAACGGCGAGCCGCCGGAGCTCTGCGAGCAGATCCTCATGGACTGCCAGCCGCCGCCGCCGCCCCCGGAGGAGTGCGAGTGGATCCTCCAGCAGTGCATCGAGGAGGGCCTGCCGCCTGAGATCTGCGACCAGCAGTTCCAGGAGTGCATCGGCGAGCCGCCGCCCGACGACTGCAAGCTCCAGTTCGAGCAGTGCCTGATGGAGGGCAACCCGCCCGAGGTCTGCGAGGCGATCCTCATGGAGTGCCAGCCGCCGCCCGACGACTGTGAGCTTCAGTTCTCACAGTGCCTCGAGAACAACGAGGACCCGATGATCTGCGAGCTCGAGTTCCAGATCTGCATGGGCGAGGATCCGCCGCCGCCCGACGAGTGCGAGCAGCAGCTCAACCTCTGCCTCGAGGAGGGCAACCCGCCCGAGCTGTGCGAGCAGGAGTTCCAGGCCTGCGTCGGCGAGCCGCCGCCGCCGAACGAGTGCGACCTCCAGTTCCAGACCTGCCTCGAGAACAACGAGGACCCGATGATCTGCGAGCTCGAGTTCGAGATGTGCCTCAACCCCGATCCCAACGAGGCGTGCTTCCTCGAGTTCGACAAGTGCATGATGGAGGGCATCGACCCCGCCGTCTGCGAGGAGCAGCTCAACATCTGCCTCGCGCCCTAGGCCGCGGCGCAGCCACGAACGGGGCCCCGGCGACCGCGCGTCGCTCGGGGCCTCGGCCGTTCTCGACGCTCGCCCCGAGCTGCGGTGAGATGAGATGAGATGAGACGAGGCCCCGGCGACCGCGGTCGCTCGGGGCCTCGCCACGACTCGTGGGTGGGGGGAGCGGGCCGCGGCTACTCCTCGATGTCCTCGTGCTTCTCGACCTTGACCTCGACGCGGCGGCCGTTCTCGTCGTCCTCGACCTGGACGTCGATCTCGCCCTCGACGCCGTCGGCCTTGAGCGCCTCGATGATCTGGTGCTTGGCCTCCTCGGGGGTCGCCTCCTCGTCGACCTCGACGGCGAGCGGCTTGGGGCCCGTGCCGGGCTCGAGGTTGACGACGCTGATCTGGGCGTCGGCGAGCTCGGCGAAGTCGCCCTTGAGCTGGCTGACGAGCGCCGCCGACTCCGGGAGGCCGTTGCCCCACAGCTCGATCTCGATCGTCGCCTCGGCCTCGCCGTCCTCCTTCTTGAGGCGGACCATCGCCGCGCCGACGTCCTGGGCCTTGCCCTCGACGCTCTGGCTGATCGCGTGGACCTGATCGGGGCCGAGCTCGCCGGCGCCGCTGATGAGGATCTTGATCCCGGCCGCGTTCTCGAGCTCGGCCGCGCGGGCCTGGGCCGGGCCGTCGCCGCCCTGTTGGCAGCCGAAGAGCCCGAGGGCGCAGAGCAGGGTCATGGGGAAGAGGGAGCGCATCATCCGTCGCATGTTCGTGATCTCCTGACCTCACTACGGGGCGGCCTCGGGATGGTGACACAGAAAAGTCGCGGATTTCTCGGAGGCGCGGCTCCGCGCGCCACGTAGGGCGCCGCGGTGGCCAACGTCGGTCGATTGCGAGACCCTCCGGGAATGAAGCCCCCCGTGCTCGTCTACCGCGGCGAGGCCCTCGGCGCCTACGGCTACGCCGAGAAGCCGTGGTTCCTGCCCGACGTCCGCCTCCAGGCCTTCCTCCGCGCCGCCGAGGCGCGCGGCCTGAGCGAGCGCGTCCGCTGGATCGAGGCGCCGCCGGCCGCCGACGCGGACATCCTCCGCTTCCACCCGCCCGCGCACCTGGCGATGATCCGCCGGCGCTGCGCCGCCGAGGACGGGGCGCTGGATCACGGCGCGACGCCGGCGCGGGCGTCGATCGAGCGCGCGGCGACCCACGTCGTCGGCGCGGTGATCGACGCGATCGATCGCCTCCTGGCGGGCGAGCACCGGCGGGCCTTCGTGCCGATCAGCGGCTTCCACCACGCCCACCGCGAGCGCGTCCGCAGCTACTGCCTCTATAACGATCCGGCGATCGCCCTCGCCTACCTCCGCGATCGCGGCGTCGGCCCGCGGCTCTACGTCGACACCGACGTCCACTTCGGCGACGGGGTCTACGAGGGCTTCGCCGACGATCCCGACCTCGTGGCGATCGACATCCACGAGTCGACCAACACGCTGTGGCCCTACTCGCCGGCGGTGCCCGGGGTCGGGGCGCAGGCCGGCGATCGCCACGAGCGCGGGCGCGGACCCGGGCGCGGGACGAAGCTCAACCTGCCGCTCGTCGCCGGCGCGGGCGACCGCCACTTCGCGGGGGCGTGGGCCGAGGCCGAGCGGCTCCTCGAGGGGGCGAAGCCGGCGTTCATCGTCGTGACGGTCGGGATCGACGCCCTCGCCGGCGATCCGATGGCCCACCTGAACCTCAGCCCCGCGGCCCTCACGGGGGTCGTCCGCCGGCTCTGCGAGCTCGCGGATCAGCACGCCGAAGGGCGCCTCCTGGTCCTCGGCGGCGGCGGCTACCGCCTCGAGAGCATCGCGCGCGGCTGGGGTGGGATCCTCGAGGCGCTCGTGGAGGCATCCTCCTAGGTCTGCTCGCCGCGACCGGCTCGGCGTCCGCCAGGTCGCTCTCGACGAGCGACGCCGATCCCTGGCCGCCGCCGCCCGCCTCCGATACCGTAGAGCGGTGGCTCGTTCAGGACGCGAGGTCGACCGCTTCGCCCGCCTCGTCGGGATCGCGCTCGTCCTCGTCCTCGCGCCGCTCGCCAGCGCCGGCTGCAACACCCTGCGCCGCTGCGCCCCGGATCCCGACGGCGATCCCGACTACGCCGACGCGGCGGCCTGGGCCTGCCGCCCTGACGTCGACGGCGACGCCTGCGATCTCGATCTCACCGCCGTCGAGGTGCTCGCCGACGGCAGCACCCAGCTCGTCGACCACGTCGCCGCGAGCGAGCCGGCGATCGACTGCTTCTACGTCTATCCGACCGTCGACCTCCGGGTCCGCGCCGGCCTCCACCAGGACCTCAGCGACGACGACAAGCCGCGCAAGACCGCCGGGATCCAGGCGGCGCGCTTCAGCGAGGTCTGCCGGGTCTACGCGCCGCTCTACCGCCAGGTCACGGTCGGCACCTACGTCGCCCGCGAGGCCGTCCGCGAGGCCTGCTTCGACGCCGCCTACGCCGACGTCCTCGCGGCCTTCGACCACTACGCGGCCAACGACAACCAAGGCCGGGGCTTCGTCCTGATCGGCCACTCCCAGGGCGCGCAGATCGTCAGCCGCCTGCTCCGCGAGCGCGTCGAGGGCGACGCCGAGCTCCACGGGCGCCTCGTCGCCGCGCTGCCGATCGGCTGGCCCGTCGCCACGGACGCCGGCGGTCAGACGGGCGGCTCCTTCAGCGAGACGCCGATCTGCGCCGCCGCGGACGAGCTCGGCTGCGTCCTCTCGTACCGCTCCTACGCCAGCGGCAACGCCTTCATCACGGCCTCGGGCGACTTCCTCGAGGGCGAGCAGGGGGTCTGCACCCACCCCGGCGACGTCGCAGGCGGCGGCCCGGCGCCGCTTCGCCGCGCGTACTTCCCGAGCGACGCCGCGGCGGCGATCGACTTCCCCGACGGCGTCGCCGACCAGGCGCCCTTCGTCCTCTACCGCGATCTCTACAGCGCCCGCTGCGTCACCGAGGAGAGCTCGGCGGCCCTCGAGGTCTCGCCCCTCCGCGCGCCCGGGGACACGCGCAAGAGCCCGCTCGATCTCGACGCGGCCGTCCTCGCCGGCAACAACGGCACGCACATCTACGACGTGCACCTCGGCCTCGGCGACCTCATCGACGCCGTCGGCATCAAGGCCGCGGCCTACGCTCAGCGGTAGCCCGCGGCCTGGAGGGTGAAGAGCTTGGCGTAGCGGCCGTCGTCGGCCATCAGCGCCTCGTGCGAGCCCTCCTCGATGATCCGGCCGCCGTCGAGCACGACGATGTGGTCGGCCATGCGCACGGTCGAGAAGCGGTGCGAGATGACGATCGCCATGCGGTCGCGGGTGAGGTCGCGGACGTGCTCGAAGACCTGGGCCTCGGCGCCGGCGTCCATCGCCGAGGTCGGCTCGTCGAGGACCAGGAGGTCGGCGCCGCCGCGCATGAAGGCGCGGGCCAGCGCGATCTTCTGCCACTGCCCGCCCGAGAGCTCGCGGCCGTCCTTGAACCACCGGCCGAGCTGCGTCTGGTAGCCCTCGGGCATCGACTCGACGAAGGCGTCGGCCATGCCCTGGCGGGCGGCGTCGCGCCAGCGGGCCTCGTCGCCGAAGTGGCGGACGTCGCCGGCGCCGATGTTCTCGCCGACGAGGAGCTGGTAGCGCGCGAAGTCCTGGAAGATGACGCCGATCCGCCGGCGCAGCGTCCCCTCGTCCCACTCGTCGAGGTCGCGGCCGTCGAGGGTGATCCGCCCCTCGCTCGGCCGGTAGAGGCGCGTCAGCAGCTTGATGAGCGTCGTCTTGCCCGAGCCGTTCTCGCCGACGAGCGCGAGGGTCTGGCCGGGGCGCAGGTGGAGAGAGACGTCACGGAGCGCCGGCTCGGTCGCCCCGGGGTAGGTGAAGGAGACCCCCTCGAAGCGGACCCCGTCGCCGGGCTGCGGGCCCTCGGTCGCGTGCCCCGGCGGGCGCTCGACCTCCTGGCCGAGGTACTCGTAGAGCGTCGAGACGTAGAGGTTGTCCTCGTACATCCCGCTGATCGCCGAGAGGCTCGCCGCGACCGCCGACTGCCCCTGGCGGAAGAGCAGGAGGTACATGGTCATCGCGCCGATGGTGATCGCGCCGCCGACCGCCGCGACCGCGACCCAGGCGTAGGCGCCGTAGTAGACGGCCGAGCCGACGAGGCCGAGGGTGTAGCCCCAGAGGCCGCGGCGCAGGGTCAGGCGGCGATCCTCGGCGAAGATCGTGTCGAAGATCCCGCGGTAGCGCTCGAGGAGCAGCGGCCCGAGCTGGTAGAGCTTGACCTCCTTGGCGTAGTCCTCGCGGGCGAGAACTGTCTCCAAGTACATCTGCATCCGGGTCTCGGGCGAGCGCCAGCGGAAGAGGCGGAAGGCGTCGCCGGAGAACTTGGTCTCGACGAAGAACGCCGGCAGGCCGGCGAGGAGGAGGATGAGCGCCGCCCACGGCGAGAAGCCGGCGAGGAGAACGGCGAACGAGAGCAGCGAGATGCCGTTCTGGACGAGGCCGAAGGTGCGGTTGACGAGGCTCAGCGGCCGCGTCGACGCCTCGCGCCGGGCCCGGGTGAGCTTGTCGTAGAACTCGGAGTCCTCG